>JBKPJS010000347.1:0-4813 GCA_046730815.1 Acidobacteriota bacterium | reverse complement strand
TGGATCGACTTGATCGCTTTCGCCAGAAGCGGCGCGATACTTAGTACTTTAATCTTCTCAAGCTCGCACGCGTGATCGCGTAGCGGAATCGTATTCGTAACGATTATCTTTTCAATATCCGACTCGCTGAGCAATTCAACTGCTTTGCCGGAAAACACCGGATGCGTGAAGCAGGCGTGGATGCGCTCGGCTCCGGCATCCTTCAAAGCCCGTGCGACTTTTGTCAACGAACCACCCGTGTCGCACATGTCATCGACAATCAAACAACTTCGGCCACGAACGTCGCCCACTACATTCATCACTTCCGCAACGTTCGCCTTCTCACGTCGCTTGTCGCAAAGAGCAAGTTCTGCGTCGAGCCGTTTCGCGTAAGCTCGTGCGCGTTCGGCGCCGCCAGTGTCCGGCGCCACCACTGTCAAATTCGGCAACGGATGCTCTTGGTAGTAACCAATAAAAACCGGAGCGGCATAGAGGTGGTCCACCGGAATATCAAAGAACCCCTGGATCTGCGCGGCGTGCAGGTCCATCGCCAACAGGCGATGAGCGCCGGCTACCGTGATCAAATTCGCAACGAGCTTCGCCGAGATCGGAACGCGCGGTCGATCCTTCTTGTCAGAACGGCCATAACCGTAATACGGAATCACGGCCGTGATGCGCTCTGCTGATGACCGGCGAAACGCGTCGAGCATCACCAGCAGCTCCATCAGGTGCGCATCGGTTGGAGGCGAAGTCGGCTGCACGATGAACACGTCGCCGCCGCGAACGTTTTCATCGATTTGAAAATTGAACTCGCCGTCAGAAAAGCGCTCCGGAAACGCCTTCCCCATGTCACAAGTAAGATGGCGACAAATCTCTTCCGCCAACTTAGAATTCGCATTTCCGGTAAAGATCTTGATGCCGCCGGTTGTGCTCATAAGATCAGTGCCAATTTCCGATTGCCAATCGCCAATTAAACAGAGGATGCCGGAGAGCCAAATAAATCGGGCAATCGGCAATTGGAAATCGTCAATCCAAAAGTTTGGCTGGGGCGGGTGGATTCGAACCAACGAATGCCGGTTCCAAAGACCGGTGCCTTACCACTTGGCTACGCCCCAGTATCTTGTTTGCAGTTTAAGAGAGCGTAAAAAGCGGGAACCCAGATGAATTCATTGCTCTGAAATAGTCGTCGCGCGCCAGTGTGTGGCAGGAAAAAACTCTCCATCCTGCTTCACTTCTCAGATTGTTGAGAGCGCGATCTCTCGCCGCCTCGTCATCAAAGACACCAAACACGCTCGAACCGCTTCCAGCCAACAAAGCGCCCCGCGCACCTGCTTCAAGCAACGCTATTTTAGCGCGCTCGATCTCAGGCTCTATCTCAAAGATCACCCTTTCAAAATCATTGCGCAGAGGCCATTGCCTGCTGTCGGCGGAAAGTAGCTCCGCTAAGGAACTTGAAAGAATAGAGGCCGACTCAGAAGTTGTCAAGGAACCAGCATTTAGAGATGCATAAGCGTTTGCGGTCGAAACTTTGGCGTTAGGAGTAACAATAATCAGGTGCTGTTTGGGCGGATCGTGAACCGCTTTAACCGTAGTGCCGGTTCCAATGGCAACGCATCGGCCACCAGAAAGAAAGAACGGCACATCCGCGCCTAACCCCCGGCCCATTAGCCTTAGATGATCGGGCGCCAGATCACCGCCCCACAGCGCGTTTAGCGCCGGCAGAGTGACAGCCGCATTGGAGGACGCGCCCCCGAGGCCACTCTGCGCCGGGATTCTTTTGGTCAACGTTATTTCAGCGCCCAGCAATGATCCGAGACGCTTCCTTAAAGCAACAGCAGCCTTGACGATTAGATTGGTGTCGTCGGTGGGAATGTCGGGGTCGTCGCAGGTTAGAACTATTTTGCCGTCGTCGCGAAGATCAAAAGTGAGGTCATCGTGCAGTGAAACCGTTTGCAGAACGGTCAACACCTCGTGATAACCATCCGCTCGCTTACCAAGAACTTGCAGATACCAATTTAGTTTGGCGAAGGAAGGAAGCGTGAAAGGGGTCGTGCTCAACGTGTGATGAAAGTCTGAGTCAGATAAACCGAGCCGTCAGGGGCGACAAAACTTCCAATCGCCATCGCCCGAAATTCCGGAGACAAAATGTTAGCGCGGTGCTTTGGAGACTGCATCCATCTCTCGACCGCGAATGCTCCCGGATCATCGTAGCCCTGATTGTACGCGATATTCTCACCAAGCACGGCATACTGCAAGATGCCGGCAGCCCGCGCTCTCTCGCGCAAGCGCAATCCTGCTGGTGTAACGTGAGCGAAGAACCTTTCGCGCGACATGCTTTCAGAGTGGGTCCGGGCCATCCGACAAACGTCAGCGTCCCAGACAAACGGCGGCAGACCGTTCTGCACGCGAACCAGATTGGTCTGCTCGAAGGCGCGTCTTTCGATGTCATTTGGTTCAACGGGAGTGGAGGGGGCAGACACAGATCGAACCGGCACAATCGCCGTGATCAGCCTGGCCACGGGCTGAGGCTTGGAGTCCTGAGCGAACGCTGAGTGGCAAAATATGCCGAAAATCAGTGTAATTAAGGCGATCTGGTAACGAAGCATTTGAAAGGCACTCCGGGCCTAAGCCAGAGTACCAAATCGGATAAACTTTGTTCAACAAATTTTAGCTCTCGGTGGCCTGCGCAGGGCGCTCAGTAAACCGGTAGAGGGTGCGAAGCCAGGAAGACTTTGTGGGATAGCAGTAGACAAGAACTACAACCGCAATAGCGCTGGCCCAATACGTATAAAGATCATTTCCGGTGGCGAGCGTGGCTATGAATCCGATAGTAGTTATCGCCGCTCCGAGAAAGGCGATCTGGACAGTGGTCTTCTCCAGGGTTTTAAGTAACCCTGTAATTCCCTGCAATCCCACGATGTCCTGAAGTCTCATCGCGCCAAACTTCGTGCGCCGCAAGGCAATTGCGCCCAGTCCAAGCATCAGAATGAGAATTCGGACAGCGATGTCCAGAGGTGGATTGACTTGCTGGCGAAAGTAAGGCTTGCCAAGAAAAGCGATGACGGAAAGGAGGATCGTAGCGACCAGCAGCCCCAGGACAGTGGTCGCCGCGGCTTTATGCCTTCGTGCCAACTCGGCCTGAGCCTCTGAGGAGGTCGGATCATCCATAAGGCACTAAGACGGGCGGCCACAGAGGGCCGCCCCTATAATTAAGGTTTAACTACTGCTGCAGGCGCTGCGCCATTGGTTGCGTTTCGCGTCTTCGGATCGGCTGCCGGCGATGGCGCCGGCTTGGGCGAACGTTGAGTAGGCGCCTCAGGCGTCGTCAGTGCCGGAAGCGTTCCGTTGTAGCGGAGTGCTTCATCGATCAAATCGGACCCTTCTTTACCGTCCTTGCTGATGAGAATGCCGTTTTTGTTGACGGTCACGTCGGCTCGACCGGATACCTGCTGCAGCAGGTTTCCCATAAAGCTTTGCGGCTGGCGCTTCGAACACGGATTCGGCGTAGCCTTTTCAGGAACCGGCGCCCCGATGATATTCAACTGCTCCCGCGCCTTCTCGTTGTACTCGCTTTCCGGAAACTCCTGCACCAGCTTCTGATAATACCTCGCAGCTTCGTCCGGTTCTTCTTCAGCCTGGTAGGTTGTGGCCAAACGATAAAAGACTTCGTCGTTATACGAGAAGCAGGGATATTTATCGACAATCTCTTTCAAACGCGACTGCGCCCCTCTCAGTCCGCCCTTCCCAGTCGAGAACTTGACGTCGTAATAAAAACGCGCGATCTGGAGATTGTGCATCGCCAAGTTTTCCTGCACTTCAGCCAGGCGAGCCTCAACTGTGGAACGAAGCGAGCTCTTTGGATACTGCTGTAAAAGGACCTTGAGTCGTTGCTCTGCTTTGCGAGCGTGCGAGATATCGCGGTCCGAGAGACCCATTTGCCTCATCTCCGCTTCAGCGACTTTCAAGCTCGCATCGTCCGCGAGGGGATCGGTCGGGAAGAAGGTAAGCCAATCCTGGTAAGCCTGCGCAGCCTGGATCAGCGCGCTGGTTGTGCCCTCGAGAAAGAAGGAATCGGCGATGGCAAGTTTTGCGAGTGGCAGAAAAGCCGAATCGGGGTAGGTATTGATGATCGTTGCGAAGAGCAGCCGGCCAGTGTCGTGATGCCCCTTGCGTACTTCTTTCGCAGCCTCTTCAAAAAGCACACGGTCACGTCCAGCGACGGCAGCGCCGGTGAGATCAGCGTATTTGTCGTCCCCGCCACCGAACAGCCCAAAGAAGCGGCCGCCTTTCTTCTTCTTCTTTTTATCGCTTGAACTGGTTGCAGCTTTTGCAGTTCTGATACCGGCGGTTTCCTGCAAGCCCGTCTCAACACGCGTGTTCAACTCGGCAACCGACGTCTCGAGACGATCCACTGCGGTGGTGTCAAATTTCTCAGCCTTATCGTTCTTTGAACGAATATCGTTCACTTCAGACATGAGCGACGAGACTTCTTTTTCGAGTCCCTTCAATCGCACCAGCGGGTCGTCGGCGTTGCTCTTCTTGTCCTTGTTATCCTTGCTTTTATCCTCCAGGACGTTGAGCGCACTGCTCAACGAGCGGCGCATCAAGTCGAGTTTTGAGGCCATGACGTCAAGCCGCTGGTTGGTCGACAACTCTGTCTGGCCGCCGGATTTCTGTGCAAATCCGATTTTTGGTAGGCCAAAAACGAGAGCGCAGAAAACCGCCAGGATAAGAAAGCGAGACTTCATAAAATCAACCTCCAAATAAAACTAAGCCACTAAAAGGCACAAAATGCACAAATGATAAAGACTGAGGACGGAACTTACCGCTATCG
>JBKPJS010000346.1:0-2681 GCA_046730815.1 Acidobacteriota bacterium | reverse complement strand
GTTCTTCTTTGGCTCGGGTGAGCGAATCAGAGAAAACCGTCGCCTGAATTTCATCTTTCCTCCCGGAACGCCGCAGGTAGCCCGGAACTTTGAAAACCAGTTTGACAATCCCGCTCTGATCTTCGATACACGCGGGTTCCTGAAGTTTGACGAACAACTCGGTCGCCACAGTCTCAATCAGTCAGTTAGCTACACAAACGGCAATGTGCGAGAGTTTCTGCCGTTATCAAACGCGACTGATTTGCCCTCGAGAAGAAACGACACGGGCGCGCGCCACTTGTTGTTGGCGTTCAGCGACACTGTTCTTGCTGGGGATCAGAGCAATCCCTGGGTGTTGACGCTGCGCGGCGGTTATCGCGGTGACACCTCTGAAACTCGTCCGGCTCATCCAGAAGCTGGTGTGGGCACGACCTTCAACATGTTCAGCTCAAACAACACGGGCGGGCTCTTTGGGGATCTGGGGTCATTTGGCTTCGGTAATGCGGTGACGCGCACAGGACTGGATCAGAAGTACACGTCTCTTGCTGCCAACGCCACCAAGCTCGTCGGTGATCACAATGTTAAGTTTGGCTGGAACTTTCTGCGCACGAGAGTCGACGGTGATGAGTCACAGGTTCTGCAACTGCAACTCTTCGCCACTGTTCCCGACTTTATCACGTTTGGACCAATCGATGCGGGGTTCTTTACCGTCACCACTGCAGGTGGCCTGACGCCGGCGGCCAATGAGATCCACTTGCGCAACAACTACAATGCATTTTTCCTGCAGGACGATTGGAAGTTTCATCCGAAGCTTACATTGAATTTCGGCATGCGTTGGGACTACGACTCTGAGTTTGTGACAAAGAGAAATTTGTCGCCACGTGTAGGCTTTGCCTGGTCCGCAACTTCGAGGACCGTTGTCCGCGGGCATTTCGGAAACTTTTACGATCAGTTTCGACTTGGCCTGGTCCGCGACGTGCCGGCTTTTGGCGGCGCCGATCGCCGTGTGGTGCAACCGTTTTCATATCCACGTGGGTTCTTTGGCGTTCCCACGCTCGCTCCCGCGGCAATTAATGCATCGCTATTTCCTGGCGGGCTCTGCGTCTCGCCAAATCTAACCGATGCGCAGATCACAGCGGGCAATATCGCCTGTCCATTCTCGCCGGGACTTTTTATCGGCATCGATCGACTCAATCGCGTAGTCGCTCCGGGACATGCATTGATTCCCGCGAATGCTGTGATCAATATCAGCAACATACAGGGATTGTCTGGACTGACTCCAGAGCAGTACCTGCTTCAGGCTGCGACGGCGGTTGGCAAGGCGCCGGGTTTTTTCTTCTGGGGACCTTTCGGCGCTTTATCGCATAACGCGATTCCCGCACAACTGTTTCCCACCGATATCGATAGAACTTTCAAAACTCCATTTACGAGCAGTGTGAGCATCGGTGTGCAGCAGGAGATCAAGAACGTCGTCATCGAGGCTGATTTCTATCACCGTACCATGAATAACTTACTTGGCATTCGCGAGGCCAATATTTCGTTTGCTTCGCGCGCTGCGAGCCGGCAATTCCTGCCGCCATTCACGGCTGGACCAATCCGAACCTTTGGTCCATGGTATGAAGGTACCTACAACGGCCTCGTGATCAGTTTCACCAGACGTTTTGCGAGGCGGTTCATGTTGAGCGGTAATTATGCTTTCGCGGACGAAACAGATAATCAGCTCGGTATCGACACGCTGCCGTCCGATAGTTTCGTAGGTATTGCGCCGATCGTGACCGAATCCGGCACTGGCAGAACAAATCAACACAGCTCATTTGTACGGGCAAATGGGCGTTTTGTAGCGAAGGCAGGCACGTTCGTCAATGGACCTGATCTGGATAAAGGCCCATCGGACCTTTCAGTGGACCACACATTCCAGCTTAACGGGTTATTGGAGCTTCCGTGGCAGTTTCAGGTGAGTGGTATCTTTCGCGCGCAGAGTGGGTTTCACTTTAGCCGCCAGGCGCTTGCACTCGAAGATCCCGATGGCGACGGCACCTTCAACTCGATCGATCATGGTCCAAATGCAGGTCGCAATGCGTTTACCGCTCCACCTTATGTCAATCTCGATTTGCGTGTGGCCAAGCAATTTAACATCACTGAGCGGGTTAAGCTCCAGACGCTGTTCGAGTTTTTCAATGTCTTTAACCGGCAGAACCCTGCTGCTGTGGAAACACGACAGAACCTTGTTAACAGCCCATTCGGCTCATTAAGACAGGTGCTTCCCGGACGTGAAGGGCAAGTGGGCCTGCGACTTGAGTTCTAGAATATTCTCTGTGCAACCTTTGTGTGCTCTGTGTCTCTGTGGTTGTAGTTTTTGATTAAAAGTCACCACAGAGACACAGAGGACACATAGGGTGCACAGAGGATCGGAAAAGCCGATAATCTATGCGCGTACTAAAACTTACCTTCGCATTCCTTCTTTTGCTCTCCATATCAGTTTTAATTCACGCGCAAGGCACGCGATTGCTGCGTCATCCGACTGTCAGTCGCGACTCGGTGGCGTTCGAATACGCCGGTGATTTGTGGGTCGTTTCGCGCACCGGTGGAGCGGCGCGTCGATTAACCTCGACTCCCTCGCTTGAAATCGATCCGTATTTTTCTCCGGATGGCTCACAGATCGCCTTCACCGCAACAGTAGCAGGAAACACCGACGTCTACGT
>JBKPJS010000345.1:0-11640 GCA_046730815.1 Acidobacteriota bacterium | reverse complement strand
CGAAAAGGAAGACGCAAATAAGTGCGCTGTCCTCTTAGCATCTTCCTTTGCGCCTTTGCGCCTTTGCGTGAAACTTCTTCTGCTTGTTCTTGCGTTCACTAGCTGCACGTCGAAACCCGCGGGCCCGCTTGCATTCGTCACTAACGAACGCGATGGCACGATCACAGTGATCGATACCAAAAGCGATCGAGCCGTCTCGACGATCAAAGTCGGCGGGCGGCTGAGAGGAATTCGTTTGAGTGCCGACAGAAACACGCTCTGGGTGGCGATCAGTTATCCCACCAACCAATCCCAAGGCGAAGACAAGATCGCCCACCTCGATTTCGACGGCAACATCCTCGCGAAATATGAGGCCGGCACGGATCCTGAAAACTTCGTGCTCGACGACAAGGCCACGCGTCTCTACATAGCCAACGAAGACGCCGGCACAGCTTCGATTACCGACATTAAAGCGAATCGCGTGATAGCCAGCATGCCCGTGGGCCTCGAACCCGAAGGCGCGGCGATGAGTCCCGACGGGCGTTGGGTTTACATCACCTCCGAGGCGAGCAGCAGCGTGAGCGTCATCGCTACCCGGACCGGGGAGGTTGTGAAAACGTTTCTTGTCGGGGCGCGGCCGCGTGAAGCCGCCTTTACACCAGACAGCACCCGAGCGTACGTCACTGCTGAAAACGGCAATGTTATTTCTGTTGTCGATACCAAAGATCACTCCGTCATGAAAACCATCGAGCTCCCGCGTGGCGATGGCGCCGCACAACTCAAACCGAAAGGCGTTGTTGTTTCTGCCGACGGCAAACGTGTTTACGTTGCTACCGGCCGCGGAAACAGTGTGGCTGTAATTGACGGCGAGCAACTGAGCCTTATCACTCTGATTCCCGTCGGCCAGCGACCCTGGGGCATCGCACTGACGCCCGACGGACACAAGCTCTACACAGCCAACGGAGTCTCCAACGATGTATCGGTCATCGATACCACTACAAACAAAGTGATTGCGACCATCAAGGCTGGCGATGGCCCCTGGGGCATTGCTTTATAGACAGGATTAACGCGATTAACAGGATTAAGACGGCGTATCAGGCATGTAATCCTGTCTACCTGCACCCCAAGTGTGTTATAACTGCCTTCCCCTTTACGCCTGAGTACCAATTAATCCTTGAACTTTGCCTGTGGCTGCTATGGAGGAGCCTTAGTTGATTAGAAATAATCGTCGTACTCGTTTGAGACCCGCGGAAGGTCTGCAAAAGGAACAGACAGGAATCCGCGGGTTTGATGAAATTACCCGTGGTGGTTTGCCGCAGGGCCGTCCCACACTCGTCTGCGGCAGTGCCGGCGCAGGTAAGACGCTGTTCGCCATGGAATTCCTCGTGCAGGGTGCGATGCTCCATGACCAGCCGGGCGTTTTCATGTCGTTCGAAGAAACTGACGAAGAGCTTACGAAAAACGTCGCCTCTCTAGGTTTCGACTTGACGCAGTTAATTGCCGATAAAAAGCTGCTGCTCGATTACGTTTTCATCGAGCGCTCCGAGATCGAAGAGACCGGCGAATACGACCTCGAAGGGCTGTTTCTTCGACTGGGTTATGCGATCGATACAATTGGAGCGAAGCGCGTCGTGCTCGATACGCTTGAAGCACTCTTCTCCGCCTTGCCTAATGAAGCAATTATCCGTGCTGAGCTCCGGCGTCTTTTTCGTTGGCTTAAAGACAAAGGGGTTACTGCCGTTATCACTTGTGAGCGTGGCGAGGGAACGTTGACTCGCTACGGCCTCGAGGAGTACGTGGCAGACTGCGTCATTCTCCTCGATCATCGCGTGCAGAACCAAATCTCAACGCGCCGAATGCGCATCGTCAAGTATCGCGGCACTTCGCATGGAACGAATGAGTATCCTTTTCTGATCGATCAAAAAGGCTTTTCTGTTTTGCCTATTACCTCGGTGGGGTTGGATCATAAAGCTTCGACAGAACGCATCTCCTCAGGCATCTCACGCCTCGACACAATGTTGGATGGCGACGGATTTTACCGTGGCAGCTCAATACTGGTTTCGGGAACAGCCGGAACAGGAAAGAGCACTATTGCCGCCCATTTCGTCGAGGCCGCCTGCGAGCGAGGAGAGCGAGCGCTCTTCTTTGCGTTTGAAGAGTCGCAGGATCAGATCATTCGGAATATGCGTTCGGTTGGCATTGAGCTCGAAAAGTATGTGAAGAAAGGCTTGCTAAGATTTCATAACGCTCGCCCGTCGGCGTTCGGGTTAGAAGTGCACCTGGCTTTGATTCACCGGGTTATCAGTGACTACGAACCTACGGTGGTGGTGGTAGATCCAATCACAAATTTTTTGGCTGTGGGCGACGACATTGAAACGAAAGCAATGCTCATGCGGCTGATCGATTTCCTCAAGTTGAAGCAATGTACGGCGATGTTTACGAGTTTGACCTCGGCCAGAAATGAGATCGAGGATTCGGAAGTAGGCGTCTCGTCGTTGATGGACACTTGGCTGCTGGTAAAGAATATCGAATCGAACGGCGAGCGCAATCGCGGGCTCTACATTCTGAAGGCGCGTGGTATCGGGCATTCGAACCAGGTACGGGAATTTATGGTGACAACACACGGCATTGAGCTCATTGATGCCTACGTCGGTTCAGAGGGCGTATTGATGGGTTCGGCGCGTGCGTCACAAATCGCGCGCGAAAATGCGGTCGAAGCCGAACGCAGGCAAGCGACCCAACTCAAGGAGCGCGAGCTCGAGCGCAAACGAGAGTTATATGAAGCGCAATTGGTAGCGTTGAAGGGCCAATACGAATCCGAACGCGAGGCCCTCCTCAGGGAATTAGATGAAGCTAAAAAACAGGAAGCTTCAATCGCGACCAACCGCCTTGAAATCGCACGATTACGGCATGCAGATGACAGCCCAGTTCAGATGGATGAAAATGGTGCCCGAAAGGCCAGGAAAGGAACCGCGAGATGAAAACCCCCACTAAACAAACGCGACGAACCAAGAACGGACATTTGCCGCAGGCGCAGGTAGACGACTCAGGTAGCTGGAACTTGCGGCTCTATGTTGCGGGTCAAACGCCGCGCTCACTGACTGCGTTCAAGAACCTCAAAGAGATTTGCGAAGCGCACCTCAAAGGTAAATACCACATCGAAGTTATCGATCTGATGGAGAACCCAACGCTCGCACGGGGCGATCAGATCCTGGCGATCCCCACGCTCGTCCGAAAACTGCCACAGCCAATTAGAAAGATCATTGGAGATCTCTCCAACACCGAGCGTGTTCTAGTTGGCCTGGATATTCAACCGGGTTAGAAAGCAATGTAAAGTAATGCCAAACCAAAAAAATCAGTCCGACGATGGCAAGGAATCGCTGAAAACTAAATTTCGCAACGCAACAGAAGCTTTTGAAGAAACCGTAAAAGCCGGTCCGTTACGGCGCGCGAGATACATCTTGCGTCTGTATGTGACAGGATCATCGGCGCGATCGTTGAAGGCCGTTCATAACCTTCAAAAAATCTGCGAGGAGCACCTCCCCGACTACGATCTTGAAGTAATAGACATTTACGAAAATCCGGCAGCGGCCCGCGAAGAGCAAATTATTGCCGCCCCGACCCTCGTTAAAAAACTACCGACACCACTCAGAAAGTTTGTTGGAGATCTTTCCAACACACAGAAGATCTTGGTTGGACTGGATATCTACAAGCGCCAGGATCTGAATGATCAACTGAGTGGGGCTTGAACTACCTCTCAAGAATAGAAATGGCACAACGAAGAGACAGCCCAAGACAAATAGACAGTGAGATCATCGAGGATCTTCGGCAGCGTCTGGAAGAAGCCGAAGAAACGTTGCGCGCGATTCGCCAGGGGGAAGTCGATGCTTTAGTCGTCGAAAGTGGCGATGGCGAAATGGTCTACACCCTCACCACTGCCGATTATCCTTACCGGCTCATGATCGACGAGATGAACGAGGGCGCTGTGAGCGTTTCTCCCGACTCAATCATTCTTTACAGTAATCGCAACTTCGGCGGGATCGTCGGTCTGAAGGAAACCAACGCGACCGGCGTTCCTTTCGGTGACTACATTGTGCCGTCCGTGCGCGATCAGTTTCTGGTGGATCTGGAAAAGGCGCGAGAGCATGGTATTCGCCGGGAGTATACGCTCGGTCACAGCGCGGGAAGAGAAGTTCCGGTGCTCCTTTCGTTTGCCAAGCTACAACCGCAAACCAACACGATCAGCATCGTCGTCACCGATTTGACTGCGCAAAAAGCGTTGGAAGAGAAACTCCGCGAGGCCAAGACCGGACTCGAGGAACAAGTCGCCGAGCGCACTAAAGAATTGCGTGACAGTGAGGCTCGCCTTTTTGGAATCCTGGAGCACAGTGCTGCCGACCTGAAAGCCATGAGGCGTTTGAACGAGATCGGCACGCGTTGCGCGAAAGACGGAAACGACGTCATTGGCTGCCTCAATGACGTGCTAAACGTGGCAATCGAAATCAGCGGCGCAGATAAGGGAAACATTCAGTTAATCGATGCGGAGACGGGCAAACTTAGGCTGGTAACGCAGAGTGGTTTTGATGAGTCGTTTCTGGAGTTCTTTGCCAATGTCAGCGACGACTCTTCAGCCTGTGGGCACGCGATGCAGTCTCACCAACGTGTAATCGTGGAAGACATAACTGAGAGCGAGATTTTCGCGGGCAAGCCGTCACGCGAAACGTTGCTCGAGGCCGGGCTGCGCGCAGTGCAATCGACTCCCCTGATTAGCAGTACCGGAACACTGCTCGGAATGATTTCCACTCACTTCGCGAACACTCATAAACCCAGCGAACAGGAGCTGCGATTGATGGATTTGCTGGCGCGCCAATCCGGTGATTATCTCGAGCGCAGACGCGTGGAAAAAGAACGCGAGCTGTTACTCTCACGCGAGCACGAGTTGCGCCAAACCGCGGAAGAAGCCAATCGTTTGAAGGATGAGTTTTTGGCGATCATGTCGCACGAGTTACGCAATCCACTCAACGTGATTCTCGGTTACGCAGAGTTGCTCCTGCGCACCGACGAGATTCAAAGGTCGTCAAATCTGAAGCGAATGTCAGAGGCGGTGAAGCGAAATGCCGTGGCCCAATCAAAACTGATTCGCGACCTGCTCGATCTCTCGCGGCTGCGCAGTGGAAAACTCGAGTTGAATCGCGAGACAGTTTCGCCGGTGTCTTCCATTGAGAACGCGATCGAGACAGTGCGCACTGATGCCGAAAGCAAGGGAATCACGATCACTGTATCAACGCCTGATGACGCGGTATTTGTGCAAGCCGATCCAGTGAGGCTGGAACAGATCATCTGGAATCTGCTTAACAATTCGGTGAAATTTACTCCCAGCGGCGGGAAGATTGAAGTCCGAATGGAAGCGGACGCCAGTCAGATCGTTCTCACAGTGAGGGACAACGGTCCGGGAGTCGACTCGTCATTTCTGCCTCACATATTCGAAATATTCCGGCAAGCTGATTCCGGAACAAATCGCTCGCAAGCGGGCATGGGCATCGGGTTGGCGGTGGTCCAACAATTGGTCGAGCTACATGGCGGTTCCGTGACGGCGTATTCAGCCGGTGCCGGACAAGGCGCGACGTTCACAATTCGACTGCCGCGAAGCGTCGAGACAAAACAAGCTCTCGCGCCGATGCTCGATTTCAACAACGCCACGCTCAGGGGAATGAACGTGCTTGTCGTCGACGATTCGGAAGACACGACGGAGATGGTTCGTCACTTGTTGGAGATTGGCGGCGCGGCGGTCAACGTGGCGACCAGTGGTTTTGAAGCATTAGAGCTGGCGAGTGAGAAACAGTTTGACGTTGTGCTGTCAGATATTTCGATGCCGGGAATGGATGGTTTTGAGTTTATCAGGAAGTTGCGGGAGCTTCCGGGCAAAGAAGATGTACCGGCAGTTGCGCTGACAGGCTTTGGCCGTCCCGAAGATGTGCAACGGGCAAGCCAGGAAGGCTTTCACGCACACCTCACGAAGCCTTTCGATATCGAAACGCTCGCGACGCTGCTGCAAAAGCTGCCACGCATGAAAAGTTGACCGCGGATTGACGCTGATAAAAACGCAGATTTGATCTGTATTTATCAGCGTAATCCGCGGCAAAATCTTTCGCAAGCTATTGCGCTGTCGAAGTGCTCGATGGCCCAGCCGTCTTCTTCACGTACTTGTCATACCAGGCCAGGTATCGCTCCATCCGGTCGCGTTGGTAACTCGGCCGTTGAATGCCGTGGTTTTCGTTTGGATAGATGATTAACTGGGTGTCAATACCGAGACTGCGCAGCGCCTGGTACATCTGCTGACTACCCTGAACAGGTACGTTGAAGTCGCGCTCGCCGCCGAGAAACAGTGTCGGAGTCTGGATCCGATCGGCGTGTAGGAACGGATATGAGATCTTCACGTACGTTTCCCACGCTTTAGGATTCCATGGTGGTCCAATCTCGTAATCGTATTGAATGATGTACTGATCGGTGCCGTAGAACGCGACTGTGAACGCAGTGCCGGCGCCGCTGGTTGCACCTTTGAATCGATTGTCACTCGCAATCAGGTAATCAGTAAGAATTCCGCCATAGCTCCAGCCGCCGACGCCAAGCCGATCCGGATCGGCGACTCCCATCTTGATGACGTGATCTACTCCGGCCAGTAGATCCTGCACTTCGTAGTTACCCCAGTCTGCAAAGATGGAGCGTGAAAACTTCTGCCCGCGACCCGCACTGCCGCGATAATTGACCGCCAACACAGCGTAACCATTCGCCGCGAATATCTGCCGCTCGAGACTGAACGAATGCTGGTCTTGTGAATTTGGACCACCGTGGATTCTCAAAAGCAGCGGGACTTTCGTGCCTTTGACGTATCCCACTGGGTACGTCAAGAGACCGTTAACCTGCGTGCCGTCCTTACTCTTAAAGCTAACCTCCTCGGTGGCGCCGAGCTCCACCTCGGCAAACAAAGCATCGTTCTGGTGTGTGATTTGGCGCAGTGACTTTCCTTCCCAAACGTGAATCTCGCTTGCTTTCCCATCACTGCCAGACGTTGCCACGGCCCGTGCACCAGTGAAGTTCCAATTTTGAATCACAATTGGAGGAGACATTAATCGCTCGACCGCACCTCCTGATAACTTTGCCTGTGCGGGATAAACGGATCGATCGTCAGTCACCAAAAAGCGAATTGACTTCCCGTCCTGGCTAAAACGCGGTAAAGAGACTCCACGATCGAGATCTTCCACAGCTTGCAAACGAGTCGGAGCACTGCTGCCATCAGCGGGAACAAGCGCGAGATGCTCCATGCTGTAAGCGCCGTATTTCTTCTCCTCGCCTTCGAGAAACGCGATCCATTTTGAATCGGGACTCCATTCCGGCCGCGAGCGGCCGGCACGCGTGGCTTCGGGCGTCAATTGTTTCTCACTCGCGCCGGGCTTTGCTTCGGCGACGTAAAGCTGCGCGGCCGGATCGCGATCGGGATCGTCCGAGTGATTGCTCATGAAAGCGATGCGAGTGCCATCCGGCGACCACGATGGTGAGCTCTCGTCCCACTTACTCTTGGTAAGTCGCTCGAGCTTCTTCGTAGCAACGTCAAAGATGTAGATGTAGGTGTGACGTCCGGAGAGGAGGTAACCCTGGCCATCCTGTTTGTACCTGTAGCGATCGATCACGATCGGCTTTGGCACCCGTGGCGTCGCACCAGGTTGCGGAGATGGTCCAGGATCCGCTTCGGGATCGGGATCGCCAATCAACAGTGCCAGCCGCTTTGAATCCGGCGACCACTCGTGCCCTTGCAAACGTCCTTTGAGCTCCGTGAGCTGCGTCGCTTCGCCACCGCTCCTGTCTAAAAGCCAGACCTGATTACCGCGTGCTTTGCCGGGTCGTGAAGAAGTAAACGAAAGATATTTTCCGTCGGGGCTCCAACGCGGTGAGTTCTCGCTCTCGGTGCTGAATGTGATCTGGCGATCGTTACTGCCGTCGATGCTCACCATCCAGATGTGGGAGTTTGACTTGTCTTCTTTCGCGTCTGTCGTGCTGACGACGTAGGCGACCCATTGTCCATCCGGCGAGACTTGCGGATCGCCGACGTTACGAAAGCGGTACAGGTCGTCGAGTTTAAGTGGACGGCGTGCGGTTTGCGCCGGCAGCGCGTTGGCGAGCGCAAGGATCAGCAGTAGGGAGATACAAGACACGCGTCTTCGAAACATAGGAACCTCCTGAGAAATGCGGATGGTTAGTTCGTGCAGCAGCGCAGAGAGTGAGTTTACCAATAAGAGGTTTTCACGCAAAGACAAAATAAGCTGCGGATTTACGCAGATGAAGGCGGATGAGAACAAAACCATCTCTCTTCGCCTTCATCTGCGTAATCTGCGGCTCATTTTACGGTTACAGTGCAGGTGCGTAGTTGACCCGGCGAAGCTCTCTCATCCTCCCATCGTCGAGCGTGCCTTCAACAATCTCGTAGCCAAGCAGCGCAAACACTCTCCCGCGCAGGAACAGCGGCCGTGCGTTTCCATACCAATCGACACACGACGCCCGGCACCGATCATCAACCGCTCTCTCTGGTTGCGATCCCAACTCGCCAACTTCGTGAAACTGAAGCGAGTCGTTTCGCAGAAACAGAATCGCAGCCGAATCCTCAAACAAGTGTTTGTATCCTGGCCGCCCGGGAACACTTATCGGTAACCCAAGCATCCCCCGGTTCTCGCCATCCGGTTTGTAGAAAAAGCCATGACTACGCAGTTCTCCCTGAGAAGCTCCTTTGCGTGTGTAGCGCGAGACGATCTCCGGCCATTGGCCCAGTCGCACAGATGAGAAGTGCAAATCTTTACCATCAGTGCCGACGATCACTGCATCCGAACCCATCTGCTCGATCCGATCCACGCCGTGTGGCAGAGTCAGTTGATGGGAGTTGCCGCGTGCCCAGTCCACGATGAATAGATTCGCCGAATCGGCAGTCTTATTTGGATAGCCCCAGCCGCTGCCAGTGCCGTAGATCAAATAATCACCAACAAAGCGGTTCTGGAACGTGTAGCCTTCGGGCTTCGGCAGTTGCCTGTAGCTCGCAGCCGGCGCCATTTCACTGCCGTCCGAAAAACTCATGATAGGAATTCGCATCAGCGCCACGTCGCCCGCAGCGACTTCCGCCTGCCACATTCCGTCGCCGTTTGACTCTGAACGCACCAGCACGTTCAGGTGTTGATCCTCACTCTGAAGAAACGAAAACTGATCCACTGGACTTCCGGACACGCCCAAAGCACTTGGACCAGACCCATCGAGCGGCATGCGGAAAAGCAGCGAGTTGGCCTTGCCGCGTCCCCATGAACCGGCCCAAACGTAAACTGAATCCGGTGACACGTAGAACACTCGTCCCGCCGGACCGATTACACTTGTCGCCTGACAATCAAAACTGCCATTGGCCAGATCACATACGGTTACAGTGTGCAGCGCCATACCGTAGTCAATATTGAACTCTGTTTCGGGCCGGTAGACACGAGTCGCGGGAACGATGCGGCGAAACTCGTTTGCATTCGCTCCCCGGTGCCACTTCCTGACGGCCGGGAAGGTTTGAAAAGGATCTGCCGCGCCGGCATACATATATTGCGGAGCATAAAAGATTAGCTTGCTGCCGATCAGCCGGCTCGCATAGTTGCGCGAAGAGTAGTAGTCGTTCGAACGCAGGTGATACGTCGATCGATAAAACAGCTTGCCGTCATCCTTAATTTCAAACAGGCCGACTTCGGTGCCGCCACGTTCGTAGCTGTAGCCGATCACGACGACTGTGTTGTCCGAGACAAGCATCTCGTCGTACCAGGTGCTTCGTGGATCGAGATCGGGAGCGAATGCATTAACGGTCGAGATTGGTTTCAACGCTCCGTCGTCGATCGCTAGTGTGAAGAGCCGGCCGCGTCGCAGTACGACGAGGTGATTGCCATGGACCTTGACGATCCCTCCTTCGTCGACGCCGGCGTGTTGAGTGTTAGTTACTGATTCCTCGTTCTTCGATTTCTCCTGCGCCTCCATTGGAGCAGCGGCCGGTGCGATTGAGTCAGACGTCATCATTTCCCTCGCCAGGCCGCGTCGTGCACGCCTCTGTTTTTCGGCCAACTCGCGGCAGTAGCGCGCCAGCTCCTGCTCGGAGATAAAGGCCTTCATCGTCGTTTTAACCGGAATCAGGCCAGACGCAGACACTTGCGGGATGGTGACGGATGTTCCGGGTGCACAAGCTAACAGGCCGGAAGTGGTTATTGCGGCGGTAAGCGTTAGGAGCAAAATGGTCTTCATGACGGGTTACCTCGACCTCAGAACGAGCGGCAAGAAAAAACTTGCGCGCAAGCAACCACCTTGCGCGAACAACTAAGACACCAAGGCACGAACTATTGTTCCAGTCTTAGTTTTGTGTCTTAGCGTCTTTGTGGTTGGGATCTTTCCACTGGCGGCGGAGCAGGCGTAGAAGAATGCGTCCTGGAAGGATTGTACTGAGGGGTGGCAACGAGTGCCACCCCTTTACAACCGGGCTTCGGGCCCTAGTTGTTGTCGTCAGGGGGGATCACGAGTTTCTGACCCACTTGAATCTTGTCAGGGTCGTTCAACTTATCGCGGTTCGCATAGAAGATACGCATGTACTCGTTCGCATCGCCGTAGAACTGTTTGCTGATCTTGGAAAGATTGTCGCCGCTTTTGACCTCGTAGGTCTGGCCTCCGGCGCCTTGACCGCCACCCGCGACGGCGCCCATGGCACGGCTCGAATCGACGGACAGGTCGGCGGTTACATCGTCTGCGTTTGGATTGACGAGCTTAATCTGATCCCAAAACTTGTTCTTCGCTTCTTCGGACGGGGCGATCGCGCGAATGAAAAGCTTGTTGTCCTGCACGTGCAGGTTCTGGAATTGAATGCGTTGTTGATCGGCGGTCGTGAGCACGGTCTGATATTTCTGCTTCAGCTCGTTGAAGCGTTGCTGTGCGCCTTGTTGCTGCTCAGCCTGCGATGCACCACGTCCAAACATTTTGTCAAAGAGTCCCATGATGATTTTCCTTTCATTCGGGTGATTAAGCCTGTGGGGGAAAAACGAGGGGATTCTTTTTCGCAGGGGTTGGTGATAATGATACTACTTATTCACTCTCGCGCAAGTTTTTTGTCTCGTACCAGCCACAGATTACGCAGATATTCTGTGTAATCTGTGGATAGCTTTAACTCAACATTTCTGCAATGAGGCGATCGACGTGGATGCGGGTAGTGTCAAGCAGGCGGATGCCGTTGTGTTCTTCGGCGCGCAGCAGCAACGGCAACTCGGTGCCGCCAAGAATCACCGCTTCAATACCGTGCCGCGCTTTCATTTCATCGGCTATGCGTAAAAACTCTTTCACGCGTCTCCGGCAGGAAAACGTCCTTGAGCAGTTCACCTAAGTAGATCTCGTGAATGTAAGTCTGTTCCTCATCCGTCGGCGTAACGAGCTCGACGTTCGTGCGAGAAAATACCGCAGGGTAAAAAGGCGCTTGCATCGTGTAACGTGTGCCAAATAAGGCGACACGCTTCAACCCAAGCGCCTGAACTCTCTCACGCGCCGCTTCGACGATACTGGTCAGCGGCAAAGCCGATCGCCGTTGGAGCTCGTCAAACACGATGTGAGCCGTGTTCGCAG
>JBKPJS010000344.1:0-2808 GCA_046730815.1 Acidobacteriota bacterium | reverse complement strand
GAGTAATTGGCGTCGAAGCACGCGCCGCGGACGGATCGAACCAGCGCGCCAACGACTGCGCCAAACTCCGGCGCGATGCAGCGACAGCCGGACTGAAAGCCACACCGCAAAATCTGCAACACCCGTCGAACCATGACGAAGATCTCTACCCGAACAAACTTGGCAGTTACTCGAAAGGCTTGCCCCATAACAACGATGGCACCGTTGATCTCAGCGCCTACGCCACTTTGGTCCAGGCAATCAACAGCGGACGACCCGCGGACTTCGACGCGATTCCACTCGGCGGATCGAGAGGTTTGACGAATCCTCAATCGGGTTTAGCTTTCGACATGCAAGGGCCTGACGCGCACGCGCTGGTGCAACCACCGGCGCCGGCTTTTGCGAGCCGCGCACAAGCTGCTGAGATCTCCGAAAATTATTGGATGGCCCTCCTGCGAGACATTCCTTACTCACAGTACTCCACAAATCCAATCGCGAACGCTGCTGCGGCTGACTTAACGTTGTACGGTGCTGACTTTAAAGGACCGAAGATCGGCGGTGCCGTTACCACCGCGACATTGTTTCGTGGTCTGACTCCCGGCGATCGCGTGGGACCCCAGTTATCTCAGTTCTTTTATCAAGACTGTCACTTCGGCGCGAACAAGATCGAGCAAAAGATCACGACGACTGTGCCCGGCGTCAACTACATGACTGACTTCGAAACCTGGCTGTCGGTGCAGAGAGGAGTTGCGCAACCGGCCGATGCTTTCGATCCGGTGCCGCGTTACATGCGCAATGGCCGCGACATCGGACAATGGGTGCACATCGACGTGCTGTTCCAGGCATACTTTCAGGCGTTCCTTATTCTTGCCGGAGCGGGCGCGCCTTTCGACGATGGCAACCCGTACAACGACAATCCAAGCCAGATTGGATTCGGGACGTTTGGTGGACCACACATCGCGACGCTGTTGTGTGAAGTCTCGACTCGCGCTCTGAAGGCTGTTTGGTATCAGAAGTGGTTTGTGCATCGACGTCTGCGGCCCGAAGTTCAAGCAGAACGAGTTCACCGGACACTTTTCGCGGGCGCGAATTATCCAGTGCACCCGGAGATACTCGCCTCGTTCTCCGACAACAATCGCCTGAAAGGCTTCATGCCCGCAGGCAGTGCGCTGTTGCCGATGGCCTTTCCGGAAGGTTCGCCGACGCATCCGGCATACGGCGCCGGACACGCGACGGTCGCGGGCGCTTGCGTCACGATTATCAAAGCGTGGTTCAAAGAAAGCACGCGCCTTATTGATATCGGGCTCTCACCGGTGCAGCCGGCGGATGATGGCTTGAGCCTCGTGCCTTATACAGGTTCGGACGCCGGCGATTTGACGGTCGGTGGCGAGCTCAACAAGATCGCAGCCAATGTGGCGCTGGGAAGAAACACTGCTGGCGTGCACTGGCGCTCCGACGCCACGGAGTCGATGAAACTCGGCGAGCAAATAGCGATTGGCATCCTGAAAGACCAGCGCGCCTGCTACAACGAAGTCTTCAATGGCTTCAGTTTGACGAAATTCGACGGGACAACCGTAACGGTTTAGGAAATAGGCCACAGATGACGCGGATAAAGATGGATAGTTAATGTATTTCGACGATGGCGAGGCTGCCGGGGGCAATTCGGACGGTGATATTGCCTTGGTCAACTTTCAATAGAGTGTCGCTGGTCCACTCGGTGGCGCTTTGAAGACCGGGCAAAGAAATCGTTGCCGTAACGTAAGCACTGCGATCCACTTGGGCCATACCTTGTTGTGGCTTCAATACGCCGTTGTTATTCAACAAGGTCACTACCCAACCATTGCCGTTGCGATTGATCAGATATTCAACGTCGCCCCTGACCTTCACCGGCACCGCATCGGCAAAGACGTGAGCCAGCATGTGCGCGGCGAACGGTGTGATTCGTCCGTCCTCGCCTAGCAGATCCGGCACTGCCGCGAAAACCACACTGCCCTTCCCCACTTTGTTGACCGTCACCAGCGGCTCGCCGCTCAACGTCGTAATCAAAGCCGTGGCGCCTTTGAGTTCCACCTTTTCGTAACGGAATATCTGACCCTTGAGATCCTCAGCTTCATCACCGGGCGCAAGGCAACGAGCATTGTGCGCTTCGCCGGTGTCGTTAATCAGTCGCACTCCTAAAAACTGCTCAGGCAATTTTTTTATTTGCGCCGCATTGAGTACCACCGTGCCACCGTTGCGCACGTACTCGTTTAGCCTCTGTATCCACTCGGCCGACCAATCAATTCGCCCACCCACGACGACCGCACGATACGACGGCAGCAGAGTCTGAATCTTCGACCTTGAGCCCTGCACATCCGCTGCCGTCAACACGTCGAAGATGTCGCCAAAAACACCAGGCACAAACGGTTGTCGATCCGCAATCGCCGGCTCACCTTCGAGAACGAGCCCCGGATAATAGGCCACACCAAAAAGTTCTCGCAGCGCACGATCGCCACGATCGATCTGTGAGACTTCGAACGGCCACTGTGGATAGTCGGTCATCTCAAAGCCGTGCGCCGGATCAAGCAGGAAAGCGATCGGCGTGTACGGCGTGCCGCGGTCGGGATGTTTCTCGGCGAACCGCACAAACTCGTCGGTGATCCGGCCGAGCGGATTGAGTTGAAACGGATGATCGCCCGGACCCGGTTTGAAGAACTGATCGTGACCCTGTTCCAGGTAGATCGCGGAAGCGCCGGCCATGTAGTACAGGTAATAACTCTTGCGATACCAAGAGAGCGAAGGCCCCATCGTTGGACCATACCGCGTGTGGTAAAAGTAATCGGGACCGGC
>JBKPJS010000343.1:0-2535 GCA_046730815.1 Acidobacteriota bacterium | reverse complement strand
ATCGTTTGTCCCGGTGACGGAGTTGGATCAAAAGCGCCTAACGGTGTGACTACCACTCCAGGTTCGTTAAGATCTGTGGCAAAGGCCGGCCGCTCGCTGAAGAATGTGTCGCCATTCGTGTCCCGACCTGTAGTGATGTTGAAAGGCTGGCCCGAGCTTCCGAATAGAAACAAGTTCAGATTAATGGCCTGAGGCGCCGTGTAACTGCCACCTGCGTAGAAAAAATTCAAGTTACTGAATGGAGCACGCGCGAATTCATGACTGAAATCGTAAGCATCGAAAGGAGAGCCGCTGGTGCCGGTGTCAGTGCTTCTCGATTTGTTGAGATTGTAGCCGCCCCAAAACTGACCCTTCTGCAGGTTGCCGTTGATGTTTACGCTGAAAGTGTTTCCGACAGAGTGTCCGGTTGCCTGGTACTCGAGAACGTTCCCGGCCTCCGCACCAAGCGGGCGCACGCCGCTGTTGGGTAGGCCGGGGATGAACGTTCCGCCGAGCGGCGCGTTGATGTTTACTGTGCGTTGCATGCGGTTTGCACGAGAGTGCATGTACGTCAGCGAGAGTTTTACGTTCGACGGGAGTGAACGCTCGACAGTGAACATGAAGCGCAGGGAGCGCGCAGTCGCAAGATCGTCTGAAAGCACGCGGCGAATCTGCGGTTGGGCAAACGCGTCGAGCGCTTCAATCGATGGCACGACCGGAAACAGATCCAAAACTGCCGGGCTGGTCACCAGGAACTGCTGCTGGTTGGTACCGTTGAATCGAGTTGCTTGCAGTGTGAGGTCTTCCGAGATTCGGTTGTAGAACACTCCGAGGCCGCCGCGGAAGACGGTTTTGGGCGCAGCGGGGCCGGCGGGAGCAGCAGGTGTAGCAGGAGCAGGGTTTGGCGCCGGTGTGGTTGGTTTAGGTGCAACGGCTGGTGCGGCTTTCTTTTTTCCAAACACCGGTGACCACGCAAACGCGATTCGCGGCGCGAAATTATAATCGCTGTCGATATTGTTCTGGTTTTCGTAACGCAGACCGGGCGAGAGGGTGAAGTTGGGCCGCAGTTTCCATTGATCCTGAAAGTAAAACGAAACGTCTGTCTGCTTCACTTCCGCCTCAGGATTGCCACCTGCGATTGAAAACTGTGTTGCGCCGCCGCCGAGCAGCCGGATTGCCGCCGGACTGAGCCCCGCATGAGAAAACGCGAGCGTGCGCCGGTAACGTTCAAGACTGCTCAGGTCGATGATCTCCGGTTGGCCATCTGGTCCAAGGACTACCTGGTCGTTCGCATCGAGCCGTGGACCGAGGCCGCCGGCAAACGTGTACGTGCCGCCGAAATTACCAGGCGAGATGCTATCGATCTTCACGTGCCTCAGCCGGCCGCCAATCTTCAAAAAGTGGTTTCCACTGGTCCACGAAATAAAATTCTGTAGCTCTATTCGATCTTGTGCATTGGACGACGAGCCTACTTGCGCTCCGCCGCCATTGAAAGACTCCAGCACGTCCAAGGCAAACGCATTCAAGAGGCTCACCTGATTGAAACGATTGCGGATGAACTGGAACCGAGTTTCATTCACGCTCTTCTCGTTGATGAGCGCAGTCTCGGTTAACTGCATGATGAAATTCGAACGTCGCCCGCGAAAGGCGCGCGAAGGTAGCGAGAATCCGCCGATGCCCTGGAGGTCCTGCGTTGATAAACTGTAATTGAACCGGCCCACGAGTGTGTGCATTTTGTTGATTTTGAAATCAAACCGCGCGTTGCCGTAGTTGTTCACATCGGGAGTCACAAACGACTGGTTCACTGTGACTGGCTTCAGGGTGACGGGATCGAGCGTGGTCGCGTTGACGATCGAATTTGCGTCGCTGAGGTAACGGCCATAATAGATTGAAAACGAGGCCCGCTTTTTAACGACAGGACCACTGAGGCCGATGTTGTAAGCGCGTAGTTGATACGGCGCCCGCACAGTTGTAAACGGATTTCGAGAGTTCAGGCTTTCGTCGTTGAAGTCAAAGCTGAACGAACCGTGCCACTTGTCGGCGCCCGGCTGCGTGAAGATCTCTATGCCGCCCCAGCCGGGAAACTCATTCTCGGCGGAGAACGGATTATTGTTAATGCGGACCTCGCGAATGGCTTCTTTTGGCGGAACTTGTCCGTTCGAGAAACCATCGACTTTTACCTGCGCGCTTCCTCCTTCCGGATCGGCCGGACCGGCCATCGCCTGTAACGCTGCAGCCAATGCTTCCGGATCGTTAGGCAGAGCTTCGAGGTCGCGACCGCGCAAGACGATCGCGTTGGCGTTGTTATCGGAGTCAGTGCTGATGTGGCGGTCGTCGACGGTTACCTGTTCTTCTTCAAGTGCCACCTCGAGCTGGGCGTCGAGGGTCTTGAGTTCGCGCGGCCGAATCTCGATAGTTTTCTCTTCGAATACACTAAATCCCGGCGAGACTATTTTCAGTTCGTAAGTTCCAGGTTCCAGTCTTCTGAACTCGTAAATGCCGGAGGAGTTTGTTGTGGCCGTTGTCATAACGCCGCGGGCGTTGCGCAACGTAGCC
>JBKPJS010000342.1:0-3122 GCA_046730815.1 Acidobacteriota bacterium | reverse complement strand
GCGCTCACTTCCAGTTTGTAACGGCCGGGCGGCAGGAGGGTGAATGCGAAATCACCGGAGTCGCCTGTCGCTACTTCACGCACCTGCGAAGTTGTCTGACTGATCAGTTTTGCGCTCGCACCGAGAACCGCGGCGCCATTGTCATCGACAACACTGCCGCTCAGGTGCCCCGTGTCGCCTTGAGATAACAGCGAGATGAAAGCAATCAATGCAAGCGAGAAGCTAAGCATTTATTAGACCAGGATTACAGGATTTTCAAGATTATCAGGATGTATCTTGTCATCCTGAAAAATCTTGTAAATCCTGTCAAAGTTCGATCGGTTGAGCGGATATCACTTGTTCGAGCGAACGCAAGGATTGCAGTGTTTCTTTATCCAACGGCGCATCGACTTCGATCACGGCCATGGCCTCACCGCCGCGCTCGCGGCGCCCGAGATGAAACCGGCTGATATTCACGCCACCCTGGCCCAGGATCGTGCCGATACCCCCGATGACACCGGGAACATCGTGATTGCGAGTGACCAGCATGTGGCCCTTAGGTGTTGCCTCGATATAGAAACGATCTATCTCAGTTATACGCCCTTCGCGTCTCTGTTCGCCATAGCCGAAAAGCGTTCCGGCCAAAGTTCGTCGCGATTGTCCGGCGCTTATTTCGGTGCGAATGGCTGGCGCCATCTCGGCGCCCGTACGTACGTAAGTGGTGGTGACCTTGATGCCTCGCTCTTCCGCGATCAGAAAAGCGTTGACTGCGTTTACACGAGCACTGACGTCTCGCAAAAGTCCGGCAAGAAATGCACGCGTAACCGGCGCCGCATCCATATCGACTATCTCGCCGGCGAATTCAATCCTGACTTCACTCACAGGCTTATCGACAAGCTGAGCCTGAAATCGACCCAAAGAATCAGCGAGTGCAACGTAAGGCTGAAGCAGATTGAATTCTTTCATTCCGATTGCCGGTACATTTACCGCGCCGCGCAACGCGCCCGTCAACAAAAAATCACGCATCTGCTCAGCGACAGTGAAGGCGACTCCCTCCTGCGCCTCTTTGGTTGAAGCACCCAGGTGAGGCGTGGCGATCACTTGCTCCAGTTGCAGCAACTCGTGTCCGGCCGGCGGCGGTTCCTCGCTGAAAACATCCAGAGCAGCGCCGGCGATTGAGCCGTTAATGATGGCCTCGTAAAGCGCTTGCTCGTCGACGAGGCCACCGCGAGCACAATTGATAATACGCGCGCCCTTTTTCATCTTTCCGATCGCCTCGCGGTCGATCAGGCCGCGCGTTTCCGGCGTCAGAGGAGTATGGACCGTCAGGAAATCAGCTCGCGCGTAGACATCATCGAGCGACGCCAACTCAATCTCCAGATCGCGCGCATGCTCGGGTGCGATAAACGGATCGTAAGCCACAATAAGCATCCCCATTGCGCGTGCACGGGAAGCAACTACGCGGCCGATCCGGCCCAGGCCCACGATGCCAAGCGTCTTGCCCTGAAGTTCAACTCCGATGAATTTCTTACGGTCCCAACGTCCGGCTTTCAAGCTACTGCTTGCTTGCGGGATCGAACGGGCCAATGAGATCAACAAAGCAATAGTGTGTTCGGCCGTCGTGATTGTGTTTCCGTCCGGCGCATTCATCACGACGATGCCGCGAATAGTCGCTGCGGAAACGTCGATGTTGTCAACGCCTACTCCCGCGCGTCCGATTACGCGCAGGCTTTTTGCCGCGTCCAGAAGTTCTGCCGTTACTTTCGTCTCGCTGCGTACAATCAGACCTTCGCAATCCTTCAACGCTTCGCGCAATTCGGCCGGCGCGAGTCCTGGTCTCTTCTCAACAATGAAACCGTCCGAGCGCAGCGGTCCTAATCCGGCCTCGCTTACATCATCCGCTACGAAGATTCTTGTCGTCATAGTCTTGCCAGTAGAAACCCGGTATGGTAACAGTGCTGCCGAAATGCGTCGAGAGCCGCAGAAAGGCACGGTCGAGCTATGCCACAAAGAAGCACAAAAGGCACATTGAAATGGATCTGAACTTCTTGTTTGTTCGTTCGTGGCAACACTGAGGAGAGGCTGAATGGAGATTCTTGTTTATCGCAAAGGCCACCCAAAGATTGAAGAAGGCTTCACTGCGGAAGAGCTGCCGGAGCTATTGAAGGACCTTTCCGCGGTCATCTGGGTCGACATGGAAAAGCCAACTGAGGCTGATGAGCGAGTGCTGCTCGACGTCTTTCATTTCCATCCGTTGACGGTGGAAGATTGCCGCGAGAATCGTCACTACCCCAAGGTTGAAGAGTTTGACGATTATATTTACTTCATCGTGCATGGCGTGACGGCTGACATCAGTCCCGAGCGATTCAACACGATCGAGCTGGATGGTTTTCTCGGGCCCAATTATGTAATCACTTATCACCACGAGATGTTTCGCAGCATCAATAACGTGAAACAACTGCTGCGCACGACACCCGTTGTTTGCCACCGCGGTACTGCTTTTCTGTTGCACCAGATTCTGGACCAGGTCGTGGATTACTATTCGCCGGTGCTTGATGACTTCGACGACCGCATCGACCGTCTCGAAGAGGACATCTTCACTTTGAAGCGCCCGAACAATGAGATCCTGTCGCAGATCATGGATCTAAAGCGCAGCGTGCTGCGCCTGCGACGCATCTCGGGGAAACAGATGGATATTCTCCATCGCATGAGTCGCGGCGAGTTTTCGTTGATATCGGAAGAGATGCGTCCTTTTTATCGTGACGTCTACGACCACCTCGTGCGCGTGGTCGATCTGGCTGAGAACTATCGCGATCTGATCAGTGGATCGTTGGAGGCGTACCTGTCGGTAGTTTCCAACCGGCTAAACGAGATTATGAAAGTGCTGACGATCTTCTCGGCGATCATGTTGCCATTGACGTTCATCGCCGGGGTCTACGGTATGAATTTCGAAAATATGCCTGAGTTGCATTCACGATATGGGTATTACGGAGTCTGGGCGCTCATGATCGTAGTTGCGATAGGGATGCTGCTGTTCTTCAGGCGGCGTGGGTGGATTGGTGGCACCAGCAGCGAAGGGTGACCTTGTAGGGGTGGCCCTCTGTGGCCACCCCTGCGTGGAAATCAAACGAGGGGTGGCCACG
>JBKPJS010000341.1:0-4321 GCA_046730815.1 Acidobacteriota bacterium | reverse complement strand
GGTTCAGCCATCTGTGTTATCTGTTGATGGCTTCAGCCTTTCCAGATATTTGCCAAACACGCCGTTCCACGGTGGGATCACGATCGAGATGGCGCCGAGTGCTTGTGCCTGGCAGGCGAGGCGGATCAATGGCTTCGCTTCCGAAGTGTCGATGTAACCAAACTCTTTAATCTTCTTTCCTTCACGGGCCGCGACGTCCGAAAGTTTCTCAGCGCCGCCGAGAATTCCAACCCAACACGTTCCACACGATGCTGAGCGACACTCGACCGGGATCGGTCCTTCAATTCGGCGCGGATCGAGATCGCGCCAGTTGCGCGAACGATCGCCAGCCGCCCCCCACGCCAGATCCTGAACGTGATTCATCCGATACTTCGCGCGGTCGTCGTTCTCGTCGTAAGTGATGGTCCACTTTTTATCGACAGTTCTGAGAAAAGCAAACAGACCCTGACTATCGTCTACAGCACGTTCGCGTAAAACCTGCGCCGGCGACTTCCGCGCATGTTTCTGATCTATGAGCATCTTTCCGGGCGCGGCTTCGAACGCAGCGAGGCCGGCTTGCCTGATGGTCATGAAAGCGACCGCAGTGATGCCGATCAGGAGTGTTTGATCGACCTTTGCCTGAGCGGCAACTTTCTGCGCCACAGACAGAATTTGATCCGAGAGTGATTGAGCTTCGCCCGAAGAAAACTCTCGAGCGTACTTTTGCACCGCGCTCTTTACTTCCGGCCAGTAACGATGGCCATAGAGAAATGTGTGTGACGAGTCGATCTGATCTTGCAGCGAAAAGTTTCCCTGCATCAACAACTGCTGCGCCAGTTTTTCCGGATCTCCAGCTTGCTCGAGAGCCTGAAAGAGCGAGAGCGGGTAAAACGAGAACCAGATCTGAGTAGCCTTGCGATCCACTTCATGAATTGAGCGGAGCAACGCAGTCAGCGTTGCCGACCAGGCTTCTTCATCGTGCCGTTCAAGAAAAATTTCGAGTGGTGTTTTCATGTCAAATCTTGAAAATCTTGTAATCCTGTCTTAAAGTCACTACTACCGAGTCCGAAGCGATCTCCCCAGACCTTAATACCTTCCAAGGAGGCTTTCGTAACATGGACGCCGATCGACCAAACGTTGATAAATCAGGCCGTACGTTTGACAGTGCTTACAGTTTCTCATTCAGCATTGCTCTCGGCCTCGCCCTTTTCATCGCCGGCCTCGTCATCAGTTTAACTCTTGGCCAGGGAGCTACCATCGGCCTCATTTTCGGCATTCCGCTGCTAATCGCCGGCCTGGTGTTGCCCGTCTTTATGATGCGGGACCTCTTCCATCACAACGAAGTCAAGGGCGATTGTCCCTTTTGCGGCGCGCCAATCAAAACGTCAGACGCCACCATTCGTCTGCACTGCCCTTCCTGTAGGCGATTGATCGAAGTGCGGGAAACGACATTGCAACCCGGCGAGTAAGCTTAGTAGTTAAGTGGAATCCAACCGCGGGTCCAGTAATCGCTCAACGTCAGCGCGAACAAGATTCCCATCCAGAACAAGGCGGAAGCCACAATTACCCAGATCAGGCGTGAACTGTAACGCACGTGCATGAAATACAGCACGACGAACGTTGCTTTCAGCGAAGCGATAGTTAGCGCGACGACAGTGTTGAGCTGCCAGGGAAAATCAAAGAACGCAGCAATGACAGTCAGCGCTGTTCCTGCCAGCAGCACCAGGAAGATCGTAACGTAAACTCTGACTGAAACTATGTGCTCGCTCATTGCAATAAGCTATCCGTGCTCGAAGTGCCGGCCAAGCAGGTAGAGCAACGGAAAGAGAAAGATCCAAACGATGTCGACGAAGTGCCAGTAAAGTCCCACCACTTCAACCGGACTGTGATACTCAGGATCGAAGCGACCCCTGAGTGAAAAAATAATCAGAACCGTCAGCAACCCAGCGCCGATGATCATGTGCAAGGCGTGCATGCCGGTCATCGCGAAGTAGATCCAATAGAACAGCTCGGCTTGTTTTACAGTCGCACCGGGCAGCAGGTGCAACTTGTGGTGATCCACCGGTTGACCTTCTTCCTGCACTGCCGGATTGAAAGGATTGCCCGGAATCAAGCGGCCCGGGATCAAGTGGTCTTCGTACTTGTCGTAATATTCAACCGCCTTCACGCCGAGAAACGTGAGACCCAGCAGTAGAGTTGCGACCAGGCAAAGAACCTGTGGCCGCCCTTTGCCAATCTGCGTGAAGTAGACGGCCATGGCCATCGTAAAGCTACTCAAAATCAGCACGCCGGTATTGAGCGCTCCGAGCGTGATGTCGAGATGGTTGCTGGCTGAAGCGAACGATGCCGGATACGCCGATCTGTAGAGCGTGTAGGCCAGAAACATTCCGCCAAAGAACATGATCTCGGTGACGAGGAAGACCCACATGCCGAGCGTGCCTGCCTCGCGCTGCTGCTCCATGTTTTCAAAATGGTGCTGCAACGACCGGTGGCCGTGAATCTCTTGTGTTGTAGCTTCGGTGGCCATCTTCAAATACGCTCTAGCTCGGGCCGGAATTTCCCGACAACTTCAGTTTCTTCCCGCGGTGCAAATTCATAAGCATCCCAGGTCACGATCGGCGTCACTTCAAAATTCTCAGTTGGTGGCGGCGACTGAGTGCGCCACTCAAGTCCCGGCAAATGCCACGGATTGGACTCGGCGTGTTTGCCGTAGCGCATAGACCAGACAAAGTAAATCGCAGGTATCAACATGCCAAAGCCCAGGATCGATGCGCCCGCGGTCGAGAGTACATTGAACACCTGAAACTCGGGCGGATAGGCGTGATACCTGCGCGGCATCCCTAAATACCCGGCTATGAACTGTGGCAGGAACGTCAGGTTGAATCCGACGAAGATTACCAGCGCACTGAATCTTCCCCAGCCTTCGGGATACATGCGCCCGGAGATCTTGGGCCACCAGTAATGCAAGCCGCCGAGGTAGCCCATTAAAGCTCCGCCAACCATGATGTAGTGGAAGTGTGCGACGACGAAGTACGTGTCGCTCAAGTGCACGTCGACAGCGAGCGAGGCCAAAAACAGACCGGTCATTCCGCCGATCGTGAAGAGGCCGATAAAGCCGAGCGCGTAAAGCATCGGCGTGTCGTAAGAGATCGACGATTTGTAGAGCGTCGCAGTCCAGTTGAAGACTTTGATTGCGGACGGGATCGCCACCGCGAAACTCAAAAACGAGAAGATCATTCCCGCGTAAACCGACTGGCTCGTTACGAACAGGTGATGGCCCCAGACCAAGAAGCCAAACACCGCAATTGCCAGACTCGAGAACGCGACAAAGCTGTAGCCGAAGATATTTTTGCGCGAGAAGTTTGCAATCAGCTCGCTGATCACGCCCATTGAAGGCAAGACCATGATGTAGACGGCCGGATGCGAGTAGAACCAGAACAGGTGCTGAAACAGGATCGGATCGCCGCCGAGTGCGGGATCGAAAATACCGACGTGCGCGAGGCGCTCAAAGGCCAGCAACAGGATCGTGATGGCGATGACCGGTGTGCCAAGGATAAAGATCAAACTGGTGGCATAAAGCGACCAGAGAAACAGCGGCATGCGAAACCACGTCATTCCCGGTGCGCGCATCGTGTGGATCGTGACGATGAAGTTCAGCCCGGTCAGAATCGACGAGAAGCCGTTGATAAAGATTCCCAAACCGGTTGCCACCACGTAAGAGTTGGAGAAGGTCGTGCTGAAAGGCGTGTAGAAGGTCCATCCCGTATCGACACCGCCGGCCAACAACGCATAGATCGTGATCACACCGCCCAGCATGTAAATGTACCAGCTCAAAAGATTAATTCTGGGAAAGGCGAGATCTTTTGCTCCGATCATCATCGGGAGGAGGAAGTTTCCCAGCGTCGCCGGTATCGACGGAATCAGGAAGAAAAAGATCATTATGATGCCGTGCTGGGTGAAGACCTTGTTGTACGTCGTCGATTGCAGGAGATCGCCTTGCGGGGTCAGCAGCTCCAGACGAATCATCATCGCGTAGAGCCCGCCGATAAAGAAGAAGAACGTGATGGAGCCGAGATAAAGCAGCGCGATGCGCTTGTGATCCTTGGTCAACAGCCACGACTTCAGCCCGTACTGGGCGTTGATGTAGTTGACTCTCGGTGGAGCTGGTACTTCGAATGACTCTATTGCTCTCATTGCTTTGGTGCCTTTTTATGGCTCATCTGATATTTCTCGTCGGCGACGGCGCCGTTGCCGGTGATCCAGTCGCCGCAGGACTCGCGGCGGTAGTTGGCGTCGTCTGCCCCCCTGTCTGTAACGACTTGATATAGGCAATCAACTGTAG
>JBKPJS010000340.1:0-10977 GCA_046730815.1 Acidobacteriota bacterium | reverse complement strand
ACATGAAATCGGATGGCGCATCGACAATCGTGCCGCGCTTTTCAATAGGTAAACGCCGGCGGTGGTCAGTCAATGGATGAATGATCACGACGGTGTCTTTGCGTGCCTCGACTACTTCATCCAGGTAGCAGATGGCGCCGTTACGGACAGCCGAAGTCAGTGGTCCATCGTGCCAAATGGTTTCCTCACCTTCCAATAAGAATCGTCCGACGAGATCAGTCGAAGAGAGGTCTTCGTGACAAGCGACGGTGATCAACGGCCGCTCGAGACGCCACGCCATGTGTTCGACGAAGCGCGTCTTGCCGCAGCCAGTCGGGCCTTTGAGAATGACCGGAAGTCTTGCAGTGTGAGCAGCTTCGAACAGTTCCACCTCCCGGCCGACAGGCAGGTAAAACGGCTCGTTCGCGACCCGATATTCTTCGATTGCGCTTTCAGGCATTCAGTAACAAGCTCCCTCAAAGCCAACCACAGATTACACAGATAATCTGCGTAATCTGTGGATGGGTTTGCACAGAGAAGAACGGCATCTTAACATTCAGGCAGAGAGGCACCAAATCGGCACTATGAAGATCGCGGTGGCAATGAGTGGTGGCGTGGATTCTTCCGCGGCCGCAGCAATACTGAAAGAGCAGGGCCACGAACTGGTCGGCTTTACGATGCAGCTCTGGGATCAGCGGCGGGGCATCAATGTCGACGAAAACGGCGACCCCCTGCCTTCTCGTTGCTGTTCGCTCGACGACGTTTACGACGCGCGTCGCGTGGCCGAAGAGCTCGGCTTTCCCTTTTACGTGCTGAATCTCGAGCGCGATTTCGAGCGCGACGTGGTCCAACCCTTTGTCTCCAGTTATCTCAACGGAGAAACGCCGATACCATGCGTGTCATGCAACAGCCGTCTGAAGTTTGCCTCGTTGGATCGACTCGCGCTGAGCTTGGGATGTGAGAAAGTTGCCACCGGGCACTACGCGCGCGTTGAGTTTGAGCCCCACACCAATCGTTACAAACTCCTGCGCGGACAAAACTACCAGAAGGACCAGTCGTATTTTCTTTGGGAGCTGACACAGGAGCAATTGTCGCGAGCGTTGTTCCCGCTCGGCGAGATGTCGAAGCCTGAGGCGCGTGGTGCAGCGCGGCAACATGGTTTGACTGGAGTTTCGGAGAAGAAGGAATCGCAGGAAATCTGTTTCGTGCCTGATGGCGATTATGCAAGCTTCATCGATCGTTATCTCGAAGCGGAAGACGCGACTGATCGTCTGCCTGGATCAGGTGAGATAGTCGACACGAGTGGACGTGTCATCGGGCGACACGAAGGAATTCAACGATACACGGTCGGACAGCGGCGCGGCATCGGCATCGCGGATGAGCGGCCCTTGTACGTAATCTCGCTCGACGCTGATAAGAATCGCGTTACGGTCGGTGCGTCAGAAGATCTATTAAGTAACGAGTTCACGGTTGCTCGAGTTAACTGGATTGCCTTTGATGATCCACAGGAGCCCGTGCGCGCGGAGGTTCGCGTGCGTTATCGCCACACCGCGGCGCCAGCGACTATCACTCCATTGCAGAACCGACGCGCTCGCATCGTCTTCGATGAGCCACAGCGCGCAATCACGCCCGGACAAGCTTCGGTTTTCTATCGTGGCGATGAAGTTGTTGGCGGCGGCTGGATCGTCAAGTCTGTGTGATCTGTGGATAACTAAAACCTTTTCTCGTACTGTTGCGTACGTACTCACACCTAACAAAAACTGAGGATTCAATAATGTCCAGTACACGAAAGACAGTCGTAATAATCGTCAGCATTTTAGGCGGCTTGATTATAGTTGCCCTACTCGGCATCGCATTGCTCTGGGCGGCCCTGCGCAAAGGCGAACCCACAATTCGCGACAACAGCGTGCTCACGCTTCGCGTCGCCGGCTCGCTGCCGGACTACAGTCCCGACGATCCATTCAAGAAATATTTTGGCGGACCCGACCAATCACTTACCGGCCTGGTGATGCAATTTAAAAAAGCGAAGGTCGACAAGCGGATCAAGGCCATTTTGCTCGACATCAACATGTCCGGAGTTGGTTGGGGAAAAGCCGAAGAGCTCCGCGACGCGATCACCGACTTCCGCTCATCCGGCAAACCCGTCTACGCCTACATTGAATTCGGCTTGAACAAGGAATACTACATCGCCACTGCGTGCGACAAAATCATCGTTCCACCTCCCGGCGAGTTGTTCATCAATGGACTCGCCGCCGACGTGATGTTCTTCCGTGGCTCCCTCGATAAGCTGGGTATCTATCCAGACATTTTTCAGATCGGAAAATACAAGAGCGCGGGTGACACGTTCACACAAAAACAGATGACGGACGCCCACCGCGAGTTCATCAATTCGCTGCTTGACGATCTCTACAATCGTTATGTGAACACGATCGCGCAGGCGCGTCACAAGACGCCCGAGGAAGTGCGCGCGTTGATCGACAACGCTCCGTACAGCGCGAGCAAAGCGAAGGAAGCAGGTCTAATCGACGACACACTTTATCGAGACGACGTCGAGAAGCAGTTCAAGAAGTTGTTGGGCTACAAGGACACCGATTCGTTCGTGGCTGTACGTAGTGCGGATTACAGAGACGTTTCGCCGGAGTCACTGGGATTAAACAAGGGAGAACGGATCGCGGTGATCTATGCGAGTGGAACCATCGGTTCAGGTAGCTCGGAAAACAGTCCTTCGGGTGAACAATCAATCGGTTCAGACACAGTCGCAAAAGCTCTTAACGATGCGGCGGCGGACAAGTCGATCAAAGCAGTTGTGTTGCGCGTTGATAGTCCGGGAGGTTCCGGACTTGCTTCAGACATCATCTGGCACGCCGTCGAAGCAGCAAACCAGAAGAAGCCGGTTGTGGTTTCGATGAGCGACGTTGCAGCGTCGGGCGGTTACTACATTTCGGCGAGTGCTGCGAAGATCATTGCTCAGCCATCGACGATCACGGGCTCGATTGGCGTCGTAGCGGGCAAGCCTGTCCTGCGTGGATTTTACGACTGGCTCGGAATCTCGAACGAGTACGTGTTGCGTGGCAAGACCGCGGGCATGTTTCGTGAGACGGAAAAGTTTTCCGACGAGGAGCGCGCAAAGTTTGAAGACTGGATCAAGACGACTTACTACCAGGATTTTGTGCCGAAGGTAGCGCAGGGTCGCAAAAAAGATGCGCAGTTTGTCGATTCTGTGGGCCAGGGCCGCGTATGGACAGGAGCGCAGGCAAAGGATCGAAGCCTGGTGGACGAGTTTGGCGGACTTGATAAGGCCATCGAGGTTGCGAAGCAACTGGCGAAGATTCCGGCGGACAAGGGTGTCGAACGGGTGATCCTTCCTTATCCGACGACGTTCTTGCAGGAGTTGTTGAGTGGTGGTGGAGATAATTCAAACACTCAAGTCGAACAACAGCGCGCAGTGTTTGCAGCGCTGCCTGAAGATGCGCGACGCGCGTTGCGCTACATGGCGTTGATGGATCGAATGAAGAACGGCGAGTCGATGCTGTTGATGCCTTACGACATACGCATTAAGTAGACAGACCCATCCACAGATTGCACAGATTTTTTTCTGTGTTATCTGTGTAATCTGTGGATTCCACCCATGTAGGGCCGCAAGACTTCAGGAATAATCACGGATCCATCCTCTTGCTGATAATTCTCAAGTACTGCAATCCACGTGCGACCGATCGCCAAACCTGATCCGTTTAGCGTGTGCACAAACTCCGGCTTGGCTCCGCCGCCTCTCCGGAAACGGATCTGCGCACGCCGCGCCTGGAAGGCTTCGTAGTTTGAGCACGAAGAGATCTCACGAAACGTATTCTGCGACGGCAGCCACACCTCGATATCGTAAGTCTTCGCCGCTCCGAAACCGAGATCGGCAGTTGAAAGCGCCACAACCCGATAGTGAATGCCAAGCTTTTGCAGGATCGCCTCGGCGTCTCGTGTGAGCGATTCGAGCTCTTCGTAAGAGTTCTCCGGCAGCGCGTATTTGACCAGCTCGACTTTCTCAAACTGGTGTTGTCTGATCACTCCACGGGTGTCTCGTCCATAGCTGCCGGCCTCGGAGCGGAAGCAAGGTGTGTAGGCGGCCCAACGCATTGGCAGTTGTGAAGCGTCGAGTATCTCTTCACGATGATAATTAGTCACGGGCACTTCCGCGGTCGGAATCAAAAAGAGATCGCGGGGGTCTTCAAGCTTGAAAAGATCCGCTTCGAACTTTGGCAACTGCGCCGTTCCGAAGAGCGATGCGCGGTTAACGATAAACGGTGGCAGTGTTTCCAGGTAACCATGCTCGCGTGTTTGAACGTCGAGCATAAAATTGATGAGCGCACGTTCGAGCCGCGCACCCGCGCCATTCAAAATTGCGAAACGCGCGGAAGCGATCTTTGTCGCCCGTTCGAGATCTAGGATGCCGAGTGCCGTGCCAAGGTCGACGTGGTCCTTTGGTTCGAAAGCAAACTCCGGCGCCTTGCCCCAGCGACGAACCTCGACATTGTCCGATTCATCAACCCCAACCGGCACACTTGCATGAGGAACATTGGGAAGCGTCGAGAGCAGATCGTGCATACGCGCCTCGGTTTGCGCACGCAGTTGATCGAGCTCTCCAATTCTATTTTTTAGCTCAGCGACTTGGGCGCGACGCGCTTCGGCCTCCTCTTTTTTACCGTCTTTGATCAAGCCGCCGATCTCACGACTCGACGCATTCCGCTGCGCATTCAGTTGATCGGATTCCGCGATGACGCGGCGGCGTTCTTCGTCTGCGCGCGTGAAATCGTCGAGCGCTTTCGTATCCGCGCGGCGCGCGTTGAGCGCCTCACGTACTTTGTCGATATTCTCTCTGACGTAATTGAGATCAAGCATATGTTCGATTATAGTGCCACAGATTTACAGGGATGAATACGGATCAGTTGTCCGTGTTAAGGGAGAATCCATCTTGTCTGATCAAAAACCATTTGCCGGGCGCGCGGCGATTGTTACGGGTGGTACGCGTGGCATCGGCCGCGCAATCGTGCTCGAACTCGCGAGACGTGGCGCTGACGTTGCATTCAACTACGCAAAGAGCGCCGAAGCCGCCGAGAGCTTGAAGGCGGAGCTCGAGTCATTGGGAGTTCGCTCACTCTCAGTGCAATGCGACGTTGCCAATACTGAAGCCGCAGCGGAGATGGTCAAGCAAGTTAAAGATGCTTTCGGCCGCATCGACTTTCTCGTCAACAACGCCGGCATCACGCGCGACAATCTGATCCTGCGAATGAAAGAAGATGACTGGGACGAAGTGCTCAACACAAATCTCAAAGGCCCCTGGAACTTTGCGAAAGCCGTGTTGCGCACCATGCTTCGTCAGGATACTGGCGGTTCAATCCTCAACATCTCGTCGATCAGCGGCGAAGTTGGCATGGCCGGACAATCAAACTATTCTGCATCAAAGGCGGGAATGGTTGGTCTAACAAAAGCACTCGCGAAAGAAGTCGCGAGCCGCAACGTGACAGTGAATGCGCTGGCATTGGGCATGGTCGCGACGGAGATGGCAGGGAAGCTGGATGAAACTTACCAGGCTAAGATTCGCGAGCAGATTCCGCTCGGGCGGTTTGCCGAACCGGATGAAGTGGCACGCATCGCTGCGTTTCTACTCTCCGACGACGCTCGTTACATCACAGGGCAGGTGATTCAGGTCGATGGCGGGCTGGCCATGTGAGCCGCAGATGAACGCAGATAAACGCTGATCTGCGTTCATCCGCGGCCCTCACTTAATACTCTTCACGTTATCGGGCTTAGTGAAAAGATTGTCGGCGAACCTTTGATTGTAGTGCACTGACTCGTAGTTGATGCGCGTGGTTTGCTTTCCGTTGACGAAGTGATCGATCACCCAGGGCGCGGTCACGCCATCGATTGTGATGTATTTCAACAGTTGATCTTCTTCGGTTGTCTCAACCATATCGCCCGTCTCAGGATCTTTGCGATTGCGTTTGTAGATAATCTTGGCGGGGAAATAATCCTTTGCTCCAAACTCGTATTCGATCCAGAAGCCATCCGGATAAGTAATACGGATCGTCTCGTTGCGTTTCGCCAGGCCCGCCTCGCGGCGCCCAACGTAAGTGATCTTGCCGCCTTCCTTTTTCCAATAGCCGCGCAGGAGATATTCCAGACCTGTTTTCATTGAACGTTTGAAGTCATCGACTTGCGCGGGAGTTTGCTCGGAGATCTTCTTCACCGCGCCGTCAAACGTCCATCCGGTGTTGCCGGTGTTTGTCTGGATCGTGCGAATCCCGGCGCCCGTAAACTCGGTGCGTTCGCGATCGGGATACGCGATGTAATCAAGAAAACGCGCGGGAATCTGAGAGATGCCGTCCTGGAAGGTGGTGTAGAAGCCCTTACCAATTACTGTTTGGACGTTGAGATACTTCTCGCCGCCCAAAACTTCAATCGCGTGATCGATTATCTGTTGGGACTTGTCATCAACGGAGGCAGGGGTCTGCGCAAGCAGCAAAGACAGTATTAAGACGAGGATCATTCTTACAGGAGATTAACAAGATTTGCAGGATTTACAAGATGGTCCACCTTGCAAATCCTGCAATCCTGTCTTAATTGAATTCGGGTTTGGGCCCGCCATCGGGCTTCACGACGACTTCGCCATTTTCGACGTCGACGCGGAATCGTGAAGACGTTTTCCACAAACCGGTAATTGGCAGTTTCACTTTCTCATCGATATGACGTTTCAAGAAGCGCGCGCCGTAAGCTGTGTTGTAACCTTTTTCCGTCAACAGGTTCACGGCCGCTTCGGTAACGTCAACCAACTTCCCTTGTCGCTCCATCTGCCGGCGAAGCTTCTCGAGATAGAGTTTCGCGATCTGTCGCACTTCGTCCATCGTCAATGGCGAGAACACGACAATCTCATCGATGCGATTGCGAAACTCCGGTGAGAACCGTTGCTCCGAAGCCTTCATCACTTCATTCTTCACCTGGCGGAAGTCAGAAGCCGTCTTGGTGCCGAAGCCCAAAGGTTTTTCAAACTTCTTGAAGCTCTCAGAACCGAGGTTGGAGGTCATGATGATGATCGCGTCTGACAGGTAAACCTTCTTGCCGCGTCCATCTGTCAGCCAACCTTCGTCAAAAGCCTGCAGGAAAAGATTCATCAGGTAAGGCGAAGCTTTCTCGACCTCATCCAGCAGCAGCACAGTGTACGGATTCTCGCGCAGTTGCTCGGTCAGGATTCCGCCGCGCTCCGAGCCGACGATTCCACGTGGCATGCCGATCAGCTTCTCTATACTCACCGTGCCGTCGCTGTATTCAGACATGTCGATGCGAACCATCTTCTCTTCGTCACCAAACATGAACTCAGCAACAGCCTTCGCCAACTCGGTTTTTCCAACACCCGTTGGACCAAGAAACAGCAACACACCGTCAGGTTTGTAGTGAGTCTCTTTCAGCGGACCTTTGTTTAATCGGAGACGCTGTGCGACAGCCTTGATCGCTTCTTTTTGGCCGATGACTCGCCGGCCCAGCATCGCTTCCGTCATGGCGAAACGATCGCTCGTGTCGCGGAAGATCATGTCGCGCGGAATACGCGACTCCTGCGAGATCACCTCGATGACGTGTTCAGGCTGAACCACCATCTGCTGCGGTTCATTGATCTCGACCTTCACGGCCGCAGTATCGAGCCAGCCGATTGCCTTGTCCGGAAGATGAAGGTTGCGAATGTATTTGGGCGCCATCTCGAGAGCGGTGTTGATGGCCGCATCGGAAATCTTGACTGAGTAATTCTTCTCGAGCCGCGGACGAAGTCCGAGCAAGATCTCTCTCGTTTCATTAATCGAAGGCTCGATCACCTTCACCAGGCGGAAACGTCGCGCGAGTGCTTCGTCGTCGGCGATGTATTCTTTGTATTCGGAAAGTGTCGTCGCTCCGATGATGCGCATCTCGCCGCGTGCCAATGCCGACTTGAACATGTTCGCGGCGTCGGAAGACGTACCGAGAGCTGCACCGGCGCCGATGATCGTGTGTGCTTCGTCGATGAACAGAATCAGGTTGTCACGTTCTTTTACTTCGTCAATGATCCCCTTGATCCGTTCTTCAAACATGCCGCGCAGCATTGTGCCCGCGACGATGCCACCCATTTGCAGTTGAACAATATGGGAACCACGCAAACGCTGCGGAACCTTTTCGGGTTCCAACTCGATCAGTCGTGCGAGTCCTTCTATAACAGCGGTTTTACCGACACCCGGTTCACCAACCAACATGGGCGAGTTTGCGCGCTCACGATGGCAGAGGATCTCGATAATCTGTTGAATTTCTTTTTCGCGTCCGATGGTAGGCGGAATTTTATCGATACGTGCGAGTCGATTGAGTGAGACTCCGAAGTGCTTCAGATAAGGCGGAAGTTCAAACTTCTTCCTGTTCTGCTCTTCTTCCTGTTCGCGCTTTTGCACTTGCGCCCGCACGTTCTCAACCACTGCTTCCGGGCTTGCGCCCATATTTCGTAAGACGTCAACAAACAGACTGTCGTGATTGCTCAAAGCTTCAAAAATGTCTGTTGCCTCAATTGTTTTGCGTCCCTGGTTTCTAGCCCGGTCCATCGCGCGCTTGAACAGGTCCGTCGTATCGGGCCCAATGCGGAATCCCTTGCCGACATGTTGCTGCCGGCTGCTACTGAGGCGTTTCTCAATAGCCATTTTGACCACCACAGGGTCAAGCGATAACTCCCGCATCGCGGAGTTGAACATATCGGGCTCCTCCACAGTGAGGGCCTGAAGAATATGCTCCACCGAAACGAAGTTCTGGTCACGACGGCGCGATTCATTCAACGCATGTTCCAGAATGCGCTGGCCGCTATCGCCAAATTTATCTTTGTATGAACCTAAATCAACCATATCTTTTTTACGACCGCCGCACTCAATTAGATCAGCAATTTCAAGGCGGCTATCACTCGACTTTCAAACAACTCAGCTATCCAAGTTGCTGCACTTGGATGTCGCCAGCATAAGCGCCGTTGCGTTTCAATGCAATAACAATCCCGGCGCGGCTTCCCCTGCAATTTTCTTGCCGTTGATCAACTTCTCCATTGTAATTTTCAACGACGTTAGCCACAAAGGGCCACCCCTACAATCGAATTCAGGTAATGACCACCTTTTGTAGGGGTGACCCTCCGTGCCACCCGTCGTTCGTAAGAAGATTAATAATCGTAATCGTCGCCGCCCGGCATTGGCGGGCCGGCTTTCTTCTTCTCAGGTAGTTCGGTGACAGCGGCCTCGGTCGTTAAAAGCAATCCGGAGATCGACGCCGCGTTCTGCAAAGCAGTTCGCACGACTTTGGTCGGATCGATAATTCCCGCGGCGGCAAGGTCTTCAAATTGACCTGTAACCGCATTGAAACCTCTGTTTCCCTTCAACTGTTCTACTTCCCCTACGACCACCGCGCCTTCAATACCCGCATTTTCAGCAATACGCCGGATCGGCTCCTGCAACGCGCGACGCACAATGTTCACTCCCGTACGAACATCGGGATCCTCATACTCATGATTCTCGAGAACTCTGGACGCTCGCAGGAGTGCAACGCCTCCGCCGACGACAATCCCTTCCTGCGCCGCAGCTTTCGTCGCATTTAGCGCGTCTTCCACACGCATCTTGATCTCTTTCATCGCCATTTCCGTCGGCGCGCCGACTCTGACGACAGCGACGCCGCCCGCAAGTTTCGCTAATCGTTCCTGAAGTTTTTCACGGTCGTAGTCAGATGTGGTCTCTTCGGTCTGTTTGCGAATTGTTGCGACGCGTCCCTGGACTGCTTTGCGGTCGCCTCCACCCTCAACAATAGTGGTACTTTCCTTATCGACGATCACACGCTTTGCCGTGCCCAGGTCGTCGACTGTTACGTTCTCCAACTTGATGCCGAGGTCCTCGGTTATGACTTGTCCACCGGTCAGGACAGCCAGGTCCTCGAGAATCGCTTTACGCCGGTCGCCAAACGCCGGAGCCTTCACCGCGCAAACTTTGATAGTTCCACGCAGCCTGTTCACAACCAGCGTTGCCAGTGCGTCGCCTTCGATGTCTTCGGCGATAATGAGCAAGGCACGTCCGGCGCCTGCTGTTTGTTCCAGAAGCGGCAGAAGGTCGCGCATCGCGGAGATCTTTTTCTCGTAAAGCAAAATAAAGGGCTCGTCGAGAATCGCTTCCATGCGATCCGGATTCGTAACGAAGTAGGGAGATGAGTAGCCGCGATCAAATTGCATTCCTTCGACTATGTCGAGCTCAGTCTGCAACGTTTTGGACTCTTCAACTGTGACAACACCGTCTTTACCAACCTGCTCCATAGCCTCGGAGATGAGCCGTCCGATTTCGCGATCGTTATTCGCGGAAACAGTGGCGACATTCATCAGCTCTTCTTTCCCCTTAATCTTTTTGGACATGCGTTCGAGTTCGGCAACGACCTGGTCTGTGGCCCATTGAATGCCACGCTGCAACGCCATCGGATTCGCGCCGGAGGCCACGTTCTTCACACCTTCACGAAAAATTGCCTGCGCCAGAACTGTCGCGGTCGTCGTGCCGTCGCCGGCTTTGTCATTGGTCTTGACGGCGACCTCGCGAACCATCTGCGCGCCCAGGTTTTGATACTTGTTCTTCAGCTCGATCTCTTTGGCCACAGTCACGCCGTCTTTGGTGATCACCGGTGAGCCAAACTTCTTACCCAGAACGACGTTCCGACCCTTTGGTCCCAACGTCACGCGCACTGCATTCGCGAGTGTATCCACACCTTGAAGCATCGCATTGCGCGCTTCTTCTCTAAACTTCAATTCTTTTGCCGGCACTCTTGTGTCTCCTTAATTGTTTCTTCTCTGTGCAACCTCTGTGCTCTCTGTGTCTCTGTGGTTATTTGTCGGGTCACCACAGAGACACAGAGAGCACAGAGGTTGAACAGAGAATACAAACTTTACTGCTCAGTGGCCTGTCTGGCATGTTGGGAAGCGCGTCCGACCTTCACACG
>JBKPJS010000339.1:0-2336 GCA_046730815.1 Acidobacteriota bacterium | reverse complement strand
GAAAGCTTTCGTCGCTTACCGTACGGAGTGCCCCTCTTAACTGGCGTTAAATCGGTTCAGAAGTCAGGAGATTACCGTGAAAGTATTGAAGTACCCAGCCGTCCCCGCGACCAAGCCTGAGTCCGACATTGAGCGTCGTGTTGAACAACTCGCTGTAATGGCCAAAGCTTTGACAACCGAAATGGAAATCCTGCAAGCCGAGCTTTATCGACGCCATCCTACACAGATCGATTTCGATAGAGACAGCATCGACTTCTACGGGGAGGTCGAGCGATATGAAATCGAGCTCATCAGCAACGCTCTAAACAAGTGCAACGGTAATCAGGCTCGCGCAGCAAAACTGCTGCGAATGAAGTCCTCCACCCTGAACGCCAAGTTGAAGCACTACGGGATCAACCCGGTGCGCTCAGTCAGGCTGCAACGAGCGAACATCCAATCTCACTAGTTTCGTGTCTTATCCACAGATAACACAGATTGTTTAATAGAATCTGTGTAATCTGGATAACGAACCTCAGCCGGGTGAAACGTTTTCTCATTGGCCGTCATAAATGCTGTAGGGCTTATCGTGCTCACCCTCTAAGAGGGCCGCACTACCAGGCGTGCGTCTAACAGCCAAACTCCTGCTCTTTCAAATCTAATGCCAACCTAACGGAGGCCCCATGAAACTTCTTACAACTGCGCTTGCGCTACCCCTTATCCTGCTCTTCACAATCACAGGCTACGCCGAACCAGGAAAAACGAGGATGCACGTCATCAATGTCGGGCAGGCTGAGTCGATCCTGATCGAAATGCCAAAACACGCTTTGCTAATCGATGCCGGCGGTGAAGTGACCGAAAGAGATGAAGCCGAAGGAAGCTTTTACCGGGAACAGTTGAAAAAGTATCTCGATGCCTTTTTCATCCAAAACCCACACCTCCAAAAGACCTTCTACGCCCTCATCATTAGCCACCCGCATAAGGACCACACGAAGTATCTTCAACTCATATTGGATAACTACAAGATCCAGAATTTCATCGAAGGTGGCCACTCAAACTCAAGCCACTACAGCGGCATGGACGATATAAGGAACGTCAGACGCTTCGCCAACGATAATGGCGTTCAGCGTATTAGCGTGAAATACAACACAATCAATTCTCAAACACTAAGATCCTGGGCCAGTGAGATTGAGCAAGGATCGGGAGTACGCATCCGGTTCCTGGGCGGACGCCGCGGCTGCAACGATGCCAATAACGACTCTTTGGTCATGCGGCTCGAGTATGGGCAGAAAAGCATATTGCTGACTGGAGACTCCGAAGTGGATGATCAGGACTTCAACAATCCGAGCAATGAGGGCTGCGGTGGACAACTCCCTTTCCTGCTCTTCCGGTATCGTAACGACCTTTCCGTTCTCGATGCAGATGTTTATAAGGTCGGTCATCATGCATCGAGGAACGGCACTTACGATAAGTTTCTGAAAGCGGTCACCCCGGAATACGCAGTGATATCCGCCGGCGACTTTAACGATCAAGGTCCGGGCGAATTTCACGGGTTCTTTTTCGGCCACCCGAATGAAACGACGGTGAAGTTGCTTGAACGTTTTGTCACTGGTAATAGATCTGCTCCGGTCAATGTCTTCACGATGAGAGGGCCGGAGAACGTCATCCAAAATAGAAGAATAGAGAAGGGTATCTACTGTACGTGTTGGGGTGCAAAGGCGTTAGTTGTCACATTAAGTGAGGACAACACGCCGATCCAAATTGCCGAAGTCACGCAATAGTCATTTTACTTTTCTCGTGGCGGCGAAGAGGGCGAGGGCGGAGCCACCGACGAATAGTAATGCGCCGCCAACAACACGAGCCTGGTTGGGAAGCTGGCGTATGCCGGTCTCGGTAATGACGACTGCTGTCTTAGGTTCGACGTATAGCGCGCGGTAAGTGATCACGCCACCGGCAGTAGCAACCAGGATACCGACGATGAGGAGGAGAGTTTTCATTTCTGCTTATTTTTCGCCGCAGATAAACGCAGATCGGTACAGATCGGCGTTCATCTGCGGCTTAAAACAATCACTTACCCTTAAAGGCCGCCTTGCGTTTCTCGAGAAAAGCACTGACACCTTCATCCTTATCTTCCGTCGAAAAGCACAACGCAAACAGATCCACTTCGCGACGCAGGCCTTCGTCAAGGTTAGAGCGCGACGCAAGCTTCACTGCTTCCTTCGCAAGCTGCAACGCAATCGGACTTTTCTCCGAGATGCGTTTCGCGATCTCCATCGTCTTCGCCTGGAGCTGGTCGGCGGGGACAACATGATTCACCAGTCCGATGGAGAAAGCAGTGTGCGCATCGATGATCTCTCCCG
>JBKPJS010000338.1:0-1560 GCA_046730815.1 Acidobacteriota bacterium | reverse complement strand
CCTTTGTCTGCGTCTCTTCGGAGAAATGGCAACGACCATTTCGATGGCGTCGGCGACCGGATTGTTCAACCAACGACAGTGCAACTGGGATTGGGATTTTGTTGAAGCGCTCGGTATCTCGCCTGACAGCTTGCCGGAAATCAAGACCCGGTTGAATACGCAACTCTCAGATGCCTTCACGTTACGCTGGCCCGCGTTGGCGGAAGCGCGACTCGTCAGCGTAGTTGGCGACGGAGCTGCGAATAACATCGGCGCCGGCTGTAGCACGAGAGACAAGATGGCGTTAATGGTCGGCACGTCAGGCGCGATGCGAGTTGTGTTCGCAGGTGAGCCGCCGGAGGAACTTTCTTCAGCGCTTTGGAGCTATCGAGTTTCTCAGGAACAAGTCGTTGTTGGAGGAGCGTTGTCCGATGGTGGCGGACTGTTTCAGTGGTTGTTGCAATCAATGAACTTCAACGACGGCAGGGGCACGTTACAAGAAGAGATAGCAGCGCTTGAGCCTGATTCACATGGACTCACGATTCTGCCTTTCTGGTCTGGTGAGCGAAGCACCGGATGGTCGGCTGACGCTCGCGGGGGCATCTTTGGGTTGCGGCAACAAACGAGACCTGTCGAGATCGTTCGCGCAGCGCTCGAATCGATCGCGTATCGCTTCGCGTTAATCGCTCGTGATCTCGATCCTATTGCGCCTAACGCGACGATCGTTGCATCCGGGAACGGACTGCGCGCTTCGCCTGTTTGGTCGCAGATCATCGCAGACGTTTTAGGTCGACCGCTGCTGTTTGGGGGAAGCGCCGAAAGCTCGATGCGCGGCGCTGCCTTGCTTGCGCTGGAAGCGGTGGGCAAAATAGGAACCATTGAGGGAGATTCAATTTCAGTTGAACAGGTGTTCGAGCCTGACATGTCGCGACATGCTCGCTACAGCCACGGGCTCGCACGCCAGGAAGAACTCTACCGTCGACTTTATGAGCAATGAAGCAGTTTCGCGCAAAGGCGAAAGATGCAAAGTAAGACGCGAAGGAAGAGTGAGGTTTTATTTTGCGCTCTTTGCGTCTTTGCGCCTTTTGCGTGAAACTTTTTCTCTAGAACAGGAACCCAACCAATGAGCGCGCCTGTGCAGAAACAAAACTCCAACATCACCCCCGAACTCGATCAACTCTGCATCAACACCATCCGTACGTTGTCGCTAGACGCCGTTCAGAAAGCTGAGTCAGGTCATCCCGGTTTGCCACTCGGTGCAGCGCCGATGGCCTACGTTCTCTGGACACGTTTCCTGCAACACAATCCGCGAAACCCGAAGTGGGAGAACCGCGATCGCTTTTTGCTTTCAGCCGGACACGGTTCGATGCTGCTCTACTCGTTGCTTCACTTGACCGGTTACGATCTTCCGCTTGACGAGTTGAAAAACTTTCGGCAGTGGGGCTCAAGGACGCCCGGCCATCCTGAATACGGCCTAACACCCGGTGTCGAGATTACAACCGGTCCATTGGGCCAGGGCTTTGCGAATGGCGTGGGTATGGCAATGGGCACCGCACACCTTGCAGCAAAGTTCAACAAGGA
>JBKPJS010000337.1:0-5867 GCA_046730815.1 Acidobacteriota bacterium | reverse complement strand
CTCGTGTGAAACCGCGCTTCAGGATCGCATCGACGGCGGACTCCGCAGCTACTTTGCTCTTAAAAAGTCCTGTCACTAATTTTGCCTTGGCCATACAATCCTCCCCAACAAACAGTTCTTGATTATCAGACGGCAACCGTTGTGCCATCCACAGATTGCACAAATATCTGTCGTTATCTGTGTAATCTGTGGTTTGGCTGTTTGGCTTTCGTACGGACGCGTCCAGATTGAACATCCTGCAAATAAGTTCAGCTTCGTCTTTTGGCGGCGGCGAGCGTTATCTTGCCGATCTCACTAATTCCCTCATTGCGCGCGGCCATAATGTTTACGTCGCAGTGCGTCCCAGATCGCCGTTGATCGGGCACTTGCAGTTGCCGCCCGAAAAAATCCTGACGCTGCCGTTACGGAACGCGCTCGACGTGCAAAGCGCGCACGAGTTGGATCGGTTCGTACGCCGGCAGCGGATCGAAGTTGTGCATGCGCACATGGCGCGCGACTATTCACTCGCTTCGTATGCCGCCCGCCGTAATCGTCAAACCAAATTCGTTGCTACTCGGCACGTCTTGTTCCCACTCAATCGACTTCATCGCCACACGCTTGCACGAGCAACGCGTGTGATCGCGGTTTCGGCGGCAGTCGCGAAGGAGCTTCGCTCCCGAGGGATCTTGAGTGAAGGTCAAATTGCGGTTATTCCGAATGGAATTGATGTCGATCGCTTTGCGAGTGCGTGCAGCGGTTTTGATCGCGCTCAGTTTCTGCGCAGCATGGGTCTCCCGGCTGATTGTCTGCTCGTCGGGAGTATTGGAGAGTTAAGGACTTTGAAACGGCATGACGACTTTATTCGCGCGGCGGCGATGATCGTTGCTAAGTTTCCCGAAACGCAATTCGTGCTGGCTGGGGTAGATACTTCCGCGTCAAGCGAGGTCCGCAAAGAGCTTGAAAAGCTGGTGGTTCAGTTAGGGTTGAAGGATTGTTTTTATTTCCTGGGCTGGTTGGATAATGCGGAGAGATTGCTATGCGCGCTAGATGTGTTTGTCTCGGCCTCGGAAACGGAATCATTCGGATTGGCGATCGTTGAAGCGATGGCCGCAGGCACGGCGGTCGTGGCGACTGAAACGGAAGGCGCGCAAGAGGTGATTGAAGATCAGAAGACTGGCGTGTTGGTGCCCATAGGCGACATAGAGCGCATAGCCGAATCCGTGATCGATCTGCTTGAAGATCCCGAAACGCGCCACACCATCGCCGCCCAATCCGCCCAATCCGTGGCAACAAGATTCAGCCTGAAGCGAATGGTTGATGAAATCGAAAAGGTTTATGCGGCTTACAATTGATCGATCTTGGCCGCCAGGATGAAGTCGCTCTCAGTCAATCCATTGATCTTGTGAGTCCAGATCGAGATCTCAGCGTTTCCCCACCCGAAGCAAATATCCGGATGATGTCCCTGCTCTTCCGCCAAATCACCGACCTTGTTCACAAAGACCTGCGCTTCACGAAAGTTTGAAAACCGGTAACTCTTCTTCAAATGATGCTCGTTAACAACTTCCCACCCGTCCAGTTCCGGGAGGAGCTTCGCGATCTCTTCTCCCGGCAGCGGCGGCACGCCCCCGCGACATGGCACACATTCTTTAAGTGATAGTCCGCTCATAAATTCACCAGCGCCTTCTTCAACATCGCTATCTGTCCCGCGTGATACAGATCGTGCTGCATGCCGCCATGAAGAGTTACGTAAACACTCGAGAACGGCGTGTTCGAGTCTTTGATTATCGGGTCATTCAATCGCGACTCATCAACGTTAGCAATCGCGTTCAGCAGTTCACGATGAGTGTCGATCAACTGTTGTTTCGTGTTCTCCCATGCTGCCTCGCTCGTGTCATTGACGGGCTGCCAATCTTCTTCGTCAGAGAGTCGTGCCGGATCGCCCTGGAGACGTCGCAGGCAGGCGCGCTCCCAGGCGGCAATGTGCAAAGTCAATTCCCAGATCGAGTGAGCGCCGGGGATCGGATGAGCCGCGGCTTGTTGCGCTGTGATACCGTCGAGTATTGCAAGCACTGATGGTCCATGCCATGCTTCACCGTCAAATGCGCGGCGAAATTGATCGCGAATCCGTTCGACTTCCGTAGTGGATCGTTGTTCCTGAGGTGTCATTGTTTTAGTTCTCCGCTAGTCCAGATTCTACATTTTCCCTCGATAGCGTGATAGTCTACGTCTCACCGTATCCATTTAACCGCGGATGACACGGATAGAAAATCCGGATTTTAAATCCGTGTTATCCGTGGTTAGCTATTTAAACCTCAACTGTGGCAAACGAAAAGAAACAACAGCTCAAGCAGGTGGCTATTTACTGCGACGGCTCGAGCCTTGGCAATGGGCAAGTCGCGAGTCGCGCGGCGGCCGTGGCGCTGCTGGGGTACGAAGGTTACTGGCGTGCCTTCGGCGAATATTTAGGCGCGGCGACGAATCAACAGGCTGAAATCGCAGCAGCCGCAGTCGGACTCGAAAAGTTGAAGTGGCCATGCCAGGTAACTCTGTTCACTGACTCGCGATACGTTGTTGAAACGATGAACGGGCGCTTTAGACGCAAGGCGAATCTTCCGTGGTGGCAGCGACTCGATCGCGCCGCTGCCGCGCACAAAGTCCAATGGGAGTGGACCCGCGGACACGCCGGGCACCTGCTTCAAGAAGCCGCCGATACAGCCGCGAGACGCATCGCCGCTGCCGGACGTGTGGACGAGTCGATCCTGCGCGACGCGGAAGACACCATCGGGGTCACAGATCTTCACGGATAATTACGGATTTGATCCGTGCTTTAGATCCGTTGTTATCTGTGTTTATAATTTCCACTCCTTGTTTAGACGTAATACCTTGCTATCCGACTGCGTTTTCCGCCGAGCCGGCATCTGGCTCGCGATCTATCTCTTCACTAGTGTTGCTCACGCTCAGGATCCGTTTCGCGGCTGGCAATGGCAAAACCCACTGCCCCAGGGGAATTCCATCAACGCAATCCGGTTTGCCCCGGATAAAAAACACGGCTGGGCGGTGGGCGCGAATGGAGTCGTGCTGACGACGAACAATGGCGGGTTCGAGTGGGAAGAGCAGACGAGTCCAGCGAACACAACTCTCTACGGGATGTATGTAAAAGATCGCTCGCGCGTCGTCGTTACAGGCGCTCGCGGCGTGGTGCTGACAACAACGAATGGCGGCGACAAATGGATGCTGCGGCCGAGTGGGGTTCGCGATCATCTCTTTGCAGTAACGTTTGCGCCTAAGAACCCATTGCTCGGTTGGGCTGTCGGCACGTTTGGTTCGATCATCGCGACAGTCGATGGCGGCAAGACGTGGAAGTCTCAGGACAGCCAGACTTCAGGGCACCTTTTTTCAGTCGCTTTTGCAGATGCGAAGAATGGGATTGCAGTCGGCGCGCACGGAACGATGCTCATCACAGCAACCGGGGGTGCGGAATGGAAACCATTAAAGAAGCTGACCAACTTCGCCCTCACCGGTGTCACGTTCACGTCTGAAAAGAAGGCTACCGCGGTCGGCTACCGCGGCGCGATTCTGCAAACTGACGATGGCGGTGAGTCATGGACCATCAAAGACGCTCTCGTCACCACTGATCTCTACTCAGTCTTTTTTACTGATGAACTGCATGGCTGGGCTGCGGGCGATTCCGGCGTCATATTAACCACCGGCGATGGTGGAAACATCTGGCTGCCGGTGAACGTGCGCACCGCTCCCAAACTCGCAACACTTTTCTTCTCCGACGAGTCTCTCGGTTGGGCTGCGGGCGCTGACGGTCTGGTCGTACGCACCGATGATGGAGGTTTATCGTGGCAGAGGCTCACCGACGGTGGGCGCGACGATCTCGCCAACATTTTCTTCATCGATAATTCACACGGTTGGGCAGTCGGCGAGCGCGGCAGAATTCTCTTCACGAGTACGGGCGGTAAGAGTTGGACCGTTCGTCCTTCCGGATCGACAGCTTCGCTGAATGCGATCACGTTCACCAGTGAGAGATCGGGTTGGGTAGCCGGCGACAAAGGTACGATCCTTCATTCAACCACCGGCGGAGTGACGTGGAGCACAGTCCCGAATCCTGCGACAGAAGATCTCTTTGGTGTTTCGTTTATTTCGGAGGAGGAGGGATGGGTTGTAGGCGCTCGCGGCGCTGTCTGGCATACGAAGGACACGGGAACAAGCTGGGAGTTTCAGCGGACAAACTCGCTCAACTGGCTAGAGGACGTTAAGTTTGTCGATCCGTTGCATGGAGTCGCGGTTGGCTCAGGCGGCACGATCCTCCGCACGGAAGATGGCGGTGAAAACTGGAGGCGCGTGGATCGCAACCTCAAGGAGTGGCTGTACGCGCTCGCCTTTGCCGACGCGCAGCGTGGTTACATTGTCGGCGCGCGTGGAATCGTTTTGCGAACTGACGACGGCGGTGAGACGTGGAAGGACCTCGAAACTGGCGTTGGCGGCAACCTGTTTGCGGTGGCGCTGGCGAGCAAAAACGACGTGCTGGTCGCGGGCGAGCAGGGAAGCATTATTCACAGCACAGATGGCGGCCAGACGTGGGAAATTCAGCCGACGATCACGAACGCGTCGTTGTTCTCGATAGCGTATCGTGGCGGAACGAACGTTTGGGTAGCGGGACGTGGCGGCGCAATTCTACGGCGTGTCGATCCGATCGCGACCGTCACTATTCCGGTGAACAAGTTGCCGCCGCTTTTGAAGGGTGGTTCAGCGAAACTGGAAGGCGAGCCTGTTGATACTGGGGATATTCCGAAAGCGGTGCCGCCAAAGAAACCTGTCAGACCTTAGTCGCAGATTTACGCAAAAAAACGCTGATCAGAAAAGCTCTTTCTGATCAGCGTTTTTTTGCGTAAATCTGCGGCTAAATTCGAACGGGGTGTTCCTTGGCGTAAGAGTAGGCGGTGTACGCGGCGATGACGTGGCAAATCCAGCCGAGCGTGCCGCCGGTGCCAAGCCAGAATCCCGGCGTCAAAATCAACCACAGAATTCCCGCCAGGATCCGCCCATTATAGAGCTGCCCAACTCCCGGAATAATCAGACTCAAGACACCTGCAAGAACTGGATCGCGCATCGTATTAAGCTACCTCCACAGTGGAACCTCATACGACAGCCTGGAGGGTTTTGTTCAGGGCTCGCCGTCCGCGCGCCGCACGTCAACAATCTCGCCGCGAAACGTCTTCAACATTTGCTGAACGATAGGGCTGTTTTCAGCCACCTCTCGTAGCCGCCGCTTCGCGCGGCGCTCTTCATCCTCGCGGCTCGGCGGTTCGCCGTCTGCCGTCGGGTTCGCGATGAGAATGCGCACGCCGATCTCTTTACCAGTCACGTCGCGACACGCTTCCTGGATAAACTTTACGTTCTCCAATTTCGACAGCATGTCACGGTGAACACGCGCATCAGGCGCAAACTCAACGCGGAGTTCGGTATCTTCGAGGACTGCCGCTTGTGCCGCATCGAGCGCCGTCACCAGTAACATTTTGCGCTGGTTCTCGAGCACAACTTTTACTCTGTCAATCATTGAACCCTCGAGTGCAGGCGCAATGGCGGTGGCGGCAAATGAAGATCCTGCGGATTGAGAACTCACTGGCGGATTACTCCGGCCCGGCGTTTTTGCACTGCCGCCAGAGCCAGATGGTGTTCTGCTCGACGAGCTTGAGGCTTCGGCGCCAAGATTTGTTTCGAGTGCCGAGAGTCGCTGAATGATCTCACTAATACTCTCAACACCGCGCAGCTCCATCAGTTTTACAATTCCAATCTCCAACTGGTAACGAGGCTGCGTCGCTGCGCGGAGTTTCGTTTCAGTTTCGGCAAGCGAATGAAAGAAACGCACGAGGTCTGAC
>JBKPJS010000336.1:0-4595 GCA_046730815.1 Acidobacteriota bacterium | reverse complement strand
GAGCTTAATCGTTACGTGCTCGAAGAGGAGTTGCAGATTGTGAGGGAAATACGGATTGATTATCAGGCCGGCGGCACATCCGGCCAGCACGTATACCAATGGGCGCCACTGAACACTCTTTTCTGCTATTGCAACTGCGATTGCCCAGAAGACCGCGGCCATAATAAGCAGCACAAACAGGTCATACGTCCACGTAAAGATCAGAGCGAGCGGCAGCAAAGGCCAGTACTTCCTTTTGAAAAACAGGTGAATCGCGACGACGAGGTAAACGATCGCGAGCGGCGGCGCCTTCGCCATGTTCATGCGAAACAGAAACGGGGCCGAACACGCCAGCAAAGCAATCAACCAAACGAGCGCGTAACGAACGCGATAACGAAGCAGTAACCAGTAACAGGAAAGGACCGCCAGGCTGCCAAAGAGGGCCGACGCTATCTTTGCGCCCAGGCGGGGGTCAGAAAACGCTGCAAAGGGAATCTGCATTATGTGGAACAGCAGGTGATGGTCCACATAATCTTTTGCATTGAGGGTGGTGAGCGGGAGCCACGGAAACACAGGCGGAAACTTGTGGCTCTTCATTGATTCCCAGAGTGTCCGGGTCCATTTGATGTGGTAATAACCGTCGAAATCGCCGCAGCAGATTGCAGAAGTTGAGAATTGAAGCTGCCAGAAGATAATGCCAACAGCGATGGCGCCGATTATAAGCTGGATGATTTGGATGGATGACTCGGATTGGAACCTGGAGAGTAGTCTTCGGGAGCTGGTCATCAATCGCTCAACTGTTCATTAAGCTCACAGTTGCTCGATCAGGTCGAGTAGTGCTCGAGGATCGATCGGTTTCGTCATATGCGCGTTAAAGCCTGCGTTGGTCGATCGTTCCTTGTCGTCAAACATGGAGTAGCCAGTAACGGCGACCATGGGAACAGTCTCGTACCCGGGCATCGTCCTCATCTCCCGTGCCAGTTGATAGCCGTTCATCTCGGGCATGCCGATATCCGAGATTATGACGTCAAACTGGCGTTCGCGTGCGGCTTTTAACGCCGCGGGTGCAGAAGCGGCTGTGACCACAGAATAACCGGCGTGGGTCAGTACCACCGCGAGCATTTCTGTAACGTCGGCAACATCGTCGACCACCAAAGCCGAGCGGCGCTCTTGAGGCTCGGCATTTATAACTTCGCTGTCGGGCGAAAGGTCGTTCGATTGGTTGGATTGGTTTCGCAAAAGCTGGCTGAGATAGTGAAGCGGGGGTTGATAACCGCCACCAATGCACGATGAGTGATAGTCTAGCATCGAGGTAGCCTTTCCGCAGTTTTAAGCGAGACCGCGTGTTGTATGGAGAGCGTGTTTAATGTAGCTGAAACAGAGATGTGTGTCTACAGAACTCGTGATTTTTGATAGCAGTCTTTCATCTCGCGTTCGGCGAAAAACATCGTAGACAGTCTTAGATTATTTTGTTACGGTGAGCCAAAACCTAGACCAAGAAAAGGAGCCGAAGAAATGGTAGCCAGAAAAGGAACCAAGAAGTCGAGTGGCGCGCGCAAAGGTGGCGGCAAAGGAACCAAACAGCGAGCCGCAAAGAAGTCGACCAAGGGGGCCAGGAAGTCTGGTAAGAAAGGTGGCAGCAAGAAAGGCGGCAGCAAGAAAGGTGGCACAAAGAAAGCGGCAAAGAAGTCAGCAAAGTCTACGAAGAAATCCGCCAGGAGAATGACCGGTACGGCTAACTCCAGGAAGGGTGGAAAGAAGAGCTCGAGGAAGTCCGCAGCTCCGGCCGGTCCGTCCACTTCTGAGAGTTACCAGGAGTCGGAGACCACTGGTTACGGAACGGGCGCTGAAGGCATAGGCGGAGAGTCCGAGGCCGAGGGCGTCGAAGGCAGTTAGCCAGCGGTTTTGATGTATCCAGCCGGCAATTTATTCATTCCTGTCGAGCACGGGCAGTTAGAAGCAATCCTGAAAGAGCCTCGACAAGGTCCGCCAAAGGGCGTGGCCCTGGTCCTACATCCACATCCGCTCGGCGGCGGTACGATGCACAATAAGGTGGTGTTTCGTGCCGCCGCGGCTTTGAACGACGCGGACCTGTTAACGCTTAGAATCAACTTTCGCGGCGTCGGTCAAAGCACTGGCGAACACGACGAAGGACGCGGAGAGCAGGATGATGCGCGCGCCGGGCTCGACTACTTATCGCAACACTATCCCGACCTCAAAATCGCCGTTTGCGGATTTTCTTTCGGGGCGAGAGTTGGGCTGGACGTTGGCATCAGCGACCCGCGCGTGGCATATCTAATCGGCGTCGGGACGCCGCTCGATAAGTATGACTTCGGTTTCCTCACGGCCTGCCGTAAACCCTTGCTCCTGATCCATGGAGAACACGACGAGTTTGGCGACGTCGAGCGTCTGCGGAGGTTCGTTGCAGATATGGAAAAGAGTGTTCCAGTGAAACTCGTCGTCATTCCCGGCGCCGGACACTTTTTCGAAGGCCGGTTGGACGAGCTCAAAGATGCCATAACCGACTGGGTCATCCACAGATTACACAGAGAGTAAATCTGTTGATGGATTACTCTTTATCGGAACTGATGCTGATGAAGCTCGAAGTTTGAGGTTTCTTGTCGCGCAGCCTGAAGCGCACAAACGTGAACGCAACCGCCACGACGATCGCAGCGGCGACCCCGCCGAGTAACAACTTCCCAAGATCATCGAAGCTACTCGTGTTTTCCTGAAGTAAACTGAAAAAGATCATCACCTCACGACCTTTCTGGCAGGTCTGTTTCGACGGGGAATAGACCGCAGCTTAGACACCGTTGTGCGATTAATTGTTCCGCCTTACGATAGCCGCCATGCACGAATACACAGACCCTGCGATACGCATCACCTTATTGCCGCGCGACACGAACTCCGTGGGAACAATCTTTGGTGGTGTCATCCTCAGCTACATCGACACCGCCGGAGCTATCGAAGCGCATCGCCACACCAGAATGGAGCGCTTTGTAACCGTGGCGATGAAGGAAGTCATCTTTCACAAGCCTGTATTCGTGGGAGATCTCGTGAGCTTCTACGCCGAGACAGTTCGCGTCGGGACGACTTCGATAACAGTCCGCGTGATCGTGGAAGTGGAACGACTGGGGAAGAGCGAACGCGTGCGCGTTACCGAAGCGGAAGTGATCTACGTTGCGGTGAATGAAAAAGGTGAGAAAGTGCCGATTGTAGAGCAGTGATCCTTTGTGTCTTCTGTGCCTTTTTGTGGCTCAATTAAGTCTAGCCTGCATGCGTCTCAACGCCACCGCGGCTTCCGTAAAATCCGGCTTCTGCGCGAGCGCCAAACCATAGTGCCGCGCAGCCTCTAGAAACCTGCGCCGACTTTCATAAACACGCCCGAGATTAAAATGCGGAAACGCATACGACTCGTATCGCGGCGCTAACAAAGCGCGTTTGAACCAACGCACCGATCCATACGGATCACCCTGCGCGAGCAAGTAGCTCCCGATGTCGTTGTAAGGATTGCCCAGCGTCTCGTCGACTCGGATCGCTTCCAAACACTCTGCAATCGCGTCGTCATACCGCTTTTGGAAACTGTAGACCCAACCGAGAAACGTGTGCGCCTCCGCGGTGGGATAGGTTTCAATCGAGCGCTTGTAGAGCTCAATGGCCCGCTCGTAATTGTTTTCAAGCTGGGCCTCGTAAGCCTCGTAGAAAAGTTGATTGGCCTCGTAGCGTTTCGCTGCTGCTGCATCGTCGTCGGCATTCATAAACTTCCAGCCAAAAACCATCCGCAGATTACACAGATTTTCAATCAATGTAATCTGCGTAATCTGTGGACTAATCACATTTTGAGCCGGACTTCTGCGCCACGTCCAAACGTTTTATGCGCCCTTCAACTTTCGGTGCAATAGCTCTCGCGACAATTGCCCTTCTCACTACTTCGGAATCGATCGGCGCGCGCTCGGGCGGAATTATAACGGGCGAGCCTTTGAACATCGCGTAACCATCTCCGCCGTCGAGCGCTATGAACGTCGTGGTAGTCAACGTATATTTTTTAGCATCGTTAAGAGGCAGCCCGTTTACTTTTACGTCGACAATCCGCGCTCCAGGTTTTCGTGTCGCGTCGAAAGAGAACTGGATACCCGAGACTTGCGGAAAACGCCCCGGCTCAGAATCTTCCGCGCTGCGGGCCACACCATGTTCGAGCGCTGCCCGCAAAGTCGCCCCACTGACTTCGATCTTAATCAACTTGTTTTTGAACGGAAGCATCGATAACAGGTCACGCTCAGTCAGTCTTCCTGGGCCAATGATGCCGTCGGCGCGCACCGAGCCTCCATTCATAAATCCGACGTCAGCGGCAGTTGCTTTGCGAAAAGCATCGGTAATGAAGTTGCCGACGTTCGTTTCGCGATTACGGTTTTCCGCGCTGCGCGCATCCAGTGCCACGCTCGTGCGGCCGATTGGTTTCGCTAACTCAGCAAGCAGCGAAGCGTACTTGCGATAAACTGCCGCAAATTCAGTTGCTTCTTTTGTCGTACTGTCGACGGGGATCACTTTCCAATCGGTGCTCTCGAGCTCGCCGGTAGTTGGCGAGATGTTGAGATCGATGCGACCGAGTTCACGGG
>JBKPJS010000335.1:0-2589 GCA_046730815.1 Acidobacteriota bacterium | reverse complement strand
ATTCCGTCTTCTTTATTTCCGATCGCGACGGCGTGGCGAACGTTTGGGAGTATCAGACTAAAACGAAGAAGCTCACGCAGATTACGAAGTTCACTGACTTCGACGTGAAGTCGATGGACTCTGGCGCAGGTACTGTCGTGTTCGAACAAGCTGGATACATACACGAGCTCGATCCGAAGAGCGGCAAAACAAAGATCGTGAACGTTGTTGCTGCCGGAGACTTTCCGTGGATGATGCCGAATTGGGAAGACGTCAGTAATCGTTTGAGCAACATGGCGGTATCGCCGACGGGGAAGCGCGTCGTTGTCGAAGCGCGTGGCGAGATCTTCACGATCCCGGCTGACAAAGGCGATGTCCGCAACCTCACAAACTCGAGCGGTTCCGCGGAACGCGATCCGGCCTGGTCTCCGGACGGCAAATTTGTTTCTTACTTCAGCGACAAGTCGGGCGAATACAAACTCGTGATCGAAGCCCAGGACGGGTTGACGCCGCCGCGCGAAATCACACTCGCAAAGCCAACTCATTACTACACGCCCTCATGGTCGCCTGATTCGAAGAAGCTTCTTTTCAGTGACACGAACCTGAAAGTCTGGGTGCTGGATCTCGCAACTGAGCAGGCAAAAGTGGTGGGCCAGGATCCGTGGATGGTACCTCAACGCACGTTGAATCCGGTCTGGAGTCCTGATTCGAAGTGGGTCGCTTACTCGAGTCGTCTGAGGTCGTTGTATCACGCGATTTTTGTGAGCAACGTCGAAACTGGCGAGTCGAAGCAGATCACCGATGGTCTCGCAGACGCAGTTTGGCCCACGTGGGACGCGAGTGGAAAGTATCTCTGGTTTCTTGCGTCAACAGATTTCGGGTTGCGGTCACAGTGGCTCGACATGACGTCGTACGATCACGAAACCAACTTCGGACTTTATTTCGCAGTTTTGCGAAAGTCGGATCCCAGTCCGCTGTTGCCGGAGAGTGACGAAGACCGCGGCGTCGGTACAGGCACACGCAGGCCTCAGCCGGGGATGTGTGCCGGCGACGCTGCTGGTCCTGCCGAAGGGGGCGGTGGCGGCGAAGGAGGCGGAGGTCAACGCGGTGGACCGCGAGCTCCAGTCACAGTGCAAATCGACTTTGACGGCTTGCAGCAAAGGATCGTTTCAGTTCCGGGCGTGCCGGAGCGGCAGTACGCAGATCTGCAAGCCGGCGTCGATGGACAGGTGTTTTATCTGGAAGCTGGCCGGCCCGGCGGCGGTGGCGGCGGGCAAGGCGCTGGCACACCGAATGAATTGTGGCGTTATCGCTTGTGCGATCGTCGTGCAACTACCTTCGTGAGCAACGTTGCGGCTTATGAGATCAGCGCCGATCATCGCAAGCTGGTTTATCGTGCGGCAGCGGCCGGCGGCGGACAGGGTGGTGGCCCAGGCGGCGGCGGTGGCACTCCGCCTCCACCCCAGTTGTTCCTCGTCGACGCCGATCGAACTCCGCCACAAGCAGGCTCCGGACGTTTGAACTTCTCGTTGCGCATGTACCTCGATCCGAAAGCAGAGTTCAAACAGATCTTCAACGAGGGCTGGCGCAATCAACGCGACTATCTCTACGTGCCAAACATGCATGGCGCCGACTGGCCCAAAATGAAAGAGATGTACGGGCAGTTGCTGCCTTACGCAATGCATCGCGCCGATCTCAACTACCTGCTCGACATGATGGGAGCTGAGATCGCGATCGGGCATTCGTACGTTCGCGGCGGCGACATGCCGACCGTGCCGCAGCCCGTCGCTGGTCTTCTGGGCGCCGATTTCGCGATCGAGAACGGCCGCTACAAAGTGACCCGCCTTTATGACAACGAGAGTTGGAATCCGGATCTGCGGTCGCCGCTCGCGACGCCGGGTGCAAACGTCAACACCGGTGACTACATTCTTGCCATCAACGGCATCGAGCTGAAAGCGCCCGATAACATTTACCGCTTGTTGGATGGAACCGCGAATCGTCAAACGACATTAACCGTGAACACGACTCCGTCGATGGAAGGCGCGCGCACAGTCACAGTCGTGCCGGTAGCGAGCGAGCAAGCGTTGCGCACTAGAGCATGGGTTGAATCAAACCGGCGTTTGGTTGAAAAACTTTCGGATGGCCAACTCGCTTACGTGTACCTGCCCAACACCGGTCAGCCTGGTTATAACAGCTTCAATCGATATTACTTTTCACAGCAGGATAAGAAAGGCGTCGTGGTTGATGAACGATTCAACGGCGGCGGATCGGCAGCCGACTACATCATCGACATCTTGCAGCGCGATTTCGACGGCTACTTCAACAACGTCGCCGGCGAGCGTTACCCGTTCACTAGTCCCGCCGCAGGCATTTGGGGACCAAAGGTCATGATCATCAACGAAATGGCCGGGTCAGGCGGCGACTTGATGCCCTACATGTTCAAGCGGCGCAAGCTTGGTCCATTGATCGGCAAGCGAACGTGGGGTGGTCTCGTGCACACCGCCGACACGCCCCCGTTCATTGACGGCGGATCGATGATCGCACCGCGCGGCGGGTTCTTCACACGCGAAGGAAAGTGGGCAGTAGAGAATGAAGGCGTTGGGCCGGACG
>JBKPJS010000334.1:0-7375 GCA_046730815.1 Acidobacteriota bacterium | reverse complement strand
GCTTAAAGACAAGCTGGGCACGCGAAAAGTTCCGACAGCCGAGTTGACGCTGGCGGGAACGTCGGCGCAATTGGTGAAGGGAACTACAGACGGTGTCCGAAACATCGCGCCACTGCTGAACATCACTCGTTTGTGGAATGGTATCAGCGCCGTTGCACTGATGCGGCGCGGTCTTGCGCTAACGTCTGATTACGCTCGCAAACGTGTAGCCTTCGGCGCCGCGTTGTCTGAAAAACCTTTGCACCGCGACACGCTGGAAGTGTTAGAGGCCGAAGCAGAAGCGGCGTTTCACCTTGCGTTCTTCGTCGCTGAGTTAACGGGACGCAGCGAGACCGGCGAGATTACCGAAGACGAAACGCTGTTGTTGCGGCTGCTTACCCCCGTGATGAAACTCACGACGGGTAAACACGCAGTGGCGATTGCGAGTGAAGTGCTCGAGATGTTTGGCGGGGCGGGTTACGTGGAAGACACAGGATTGCCGGTGCTGCTGCGGGACAGTCAGGTGCTGCCGATTTGGGAAGGCACGACGAATGTGCTCTCGCTTGACACTCTACGTGCACTGCGCGGTGCGGACAGCCTGAAGCAATTCGAACTAGCAGTAACGCATTGTCTCGAGACTGCTCGCGACCCACGTCTCGCAGATGCCTCCCGCATTACGCGATCGGCTTTGGACCATGCGATGAGCTGGTTAGCGGAAGCCGAACGTGCCGGTTCGCCTGCACTCGAAGCCGGCGCGCGGCGTTTCAGTTTGACCCTTGGCCGCACCATGGAACTGGCGCTGCTGATCAAGCACGCTCAGTGGTCACAAGATCACGAGCGCGACGGCAGATCCACTGCTTCAGCTCGCCGTTTCGCGCACTCTGGTATCGATCTTATTTTGACAGGATTTCAGGATTTGCAAGATAAGTAAGAATCCTGTCTAATCATGCAAAATCCTGAAATCCTGTCCTGTGAAAGGATATCTCTATGAGCCGTAATCGCTTTTCACTGCTCCTGATCGCTCTTGTCACGTTGGTCTCTACCGCGGCTGTGGCGCAACCGAAGAAGCAGCCGCAGGCCGTGAAGGAGTACACCATCGAACAGTTTATGAATACTGTTCGCATTGGCGGTAGCTCGTTCTCTTCGGATGAGAAGTCGCTACTCTTTTTCAGTAACAAGACGGGCATTTATAACGTTTACTCCGTCCCGGTGACGGGCGGCGCGCCCACACAGTTGACCAGCTCGACGAAAGAGAGCACCTTCTCAGTCTCTTACTTTCCGAACGACGCGCGCATCCTTTACACCTACGATCGTGGCGGTAATGAGAATAGTCACCTCTATCTCCGCGAGCTCAACGGCACGGAACGCGACCTGACCCCGGGCGATAAGGTCAAAGCAAACTTCATCGGGTGGAGCCACGATCGCAAGTCGTTCTTCTTCTCGACCAATGAACGAGACGCGCGCTTCTTCGACATCTACGAAATGCCGATCGACACCTTCAAAGCGTCAATGATCTACAAAGATGAAACCGGGTTTGACGTCGGAGACATTTCCAACGACAAGAAGTACATCGCTTTTGAGAAAAGTGGCGGTTCGCAGGCTGACGCGGACATTTATCTTTACAACACCGCCACCAAAGAGATGAAGAACATCACCACACACACCGGCGATGTCGCAAATAATCCGCAAACGTTTGATGTTGACTCAAAGTACCTTTTCTACCTGACTGACACAGGCAGCGAGTTCAGATATTTGGCGCGTTACGATTTGGCCACTGGTAAAACTGAAGTTGTCGAGAAAGCCCCCTGGGACGTTTCCTACACCTACTTTTCGCACAATGGAAAGTACCGCGTGACCGCGATCAATGAAGATGCACGCACCAAAATCAAGGTTTACGATACAGCGACGGGCAAGCTCGTCACGTTGCCGCAGCTTCCGAATGCCGACATCACGGGTGTCAATATCTCGCCCAGTGAGAAGTTGATGGCGTTTTACTTGAACGGCGATCGCAGCCCGAGCAATCTCTACGTTTACGACTTCGCAACCAGGAAGGCAACCAAGCTGACTGACAGCTTGAATCCGGAAATCAACCCTGCTGACCTCGTCGATTCGCAGGTCGTACGTTACAAGTCGTTCGACGGTGTCGAGATCCCCTCAATTCTGTACAAGCCGAAGCAGGCGAGCGCTGCGAACAAAGTTCCCGCCATGCTGGTGGTGCATGGTGGACCAGGTGGGCAAACGCGTGTCGGCTATAGCCCCCTAACGCAATACCTCGTGAATCACGGTTACCTGATACTTGGAGTCAACAACCGGGGCTCGAGCGGCTATGGCAAGTCGTTCTTCGCGTCGGACGACGGCAAGCACGGTCGTGAGCCGCTGTGGGATTGCGTCGAGGCGAAGAAATACCTGGCGTCGCTCGGTTACGTCGATGAAAAGAAGATCGGGATCGCAGGCGGCTCATACGGCGGTTACATGGTATTGGCCGCGCTCGCTTTCAAGCCGGAGGAGTTTGCCGTCGGCGTCGATCTGTTTGGTGTTTCAAACTGGGTGAGAACACTTCAATCCATTCCGCCTTACTGGGAATCGTTCCGCAAGTCGCTTTACAAGGAGATTGGCGATCCCGGCAAGGATCTGGAAAACCTGCGCGCTGTATCGCCGCTGTTTCATGCTGACAAGATCGTGAAGCCGCTAATTGTGTTGCAGGGCGCAAACGATCCGCGCGTGATCAAGCCCGAGTCAGACGAGATCGTCGATAACATTAAAAAGCGAAACGGGGTAGTCGAATACGTGTTGTTCGATAACGAAGGACATGGCTTCACGAAGAAAGCCAACGAGATTCGTGCTTACAAAGCGATACTCGATTTTCTCGATCGTTATTTGAAGAACGGCGACTCAATGAGTAGCAGGTGAGTGCGAATTGCCTGCCGAAGAGTTCTTACGCAAAAGCACAAAGGGCGGCAAAGTAGCAGCAGTCAGGAGCAGGATTCCTGCTCCTGCAAATAGTTTTCTGCTGCGGGGGACGATTGTATCTCCGGGAAATAAACGGAGAGCAATGTCCAATGAATGCCGCATTCTTCTCCCGCTGGCCCGCGGATAGGTTGCGAAATGGTGGCATCTCTCGAATAAAGATGTGACGAAAGACCATCCGCAGATTTCACAGATTGTCTGTGTAATCTGTGGATAACTGTTCAGTAGTGTTCAGGGCTTGAAGGTGTAAGTGATCGTTCCTTCAGTCTCGCGGCCGCGAAGCTTCTCGGGTGAGAAAGTTGATTTCATGGCTGCTTCGGTGGCAGCGCCTCTCATGAGCCAATCGCCGCCTGACCCTTTGGCCCAGGAAACTTGTCCTTTCCTATCAACCAGCACGCGCACAATCACCGTACCTGATACCGCCTCTGGTCCATTTAATGGACACTGCGCCTCCGGCAGCAATACGGCTTTATTAGCTAACTCTGCACTCAATTGAGGAGATCCTGTTTGGATGGTTGGCTGTGGCGCTGCGGTACTTCGAGCATCGGCCTGGTTTGTCTTATACAGATACGCGGTGATCAATGAGCCGAGCACGATCGAGCTAATCAGAGTGATTACCACCATGATCCAAAACAGCGGTGAATTTTCTTTAAATGGCGGAGGAACGATCGGCTCGTCAGCATCGACAAGCGGAACTACGTGGTGGACGCAGTACGACAGCAGATCACTGTTGTAGATAGCGTTGCATTGCGGACATCGCTTTCGTTTTCCTGATGGCACGTCCGGCGCCGGAGTAAGGATGCGTCCCGTCGGCGGGTCCTTCCTCGTTACGGGTTGCGTACTTGCGGGTGGTGGGGTGGCGGGCTTCGTCTCCACGATTGGAGCCTCTTTCGTCGCCACCATCGTCGATTGCGGCGGCTCCTCGGCCGGCTGCGGTTCTGGAAGAGGCGCACGCGGCGGACGGGCCTCATCTCGATTTAAATTCCGAACCTCCATCTCATCCAATCGCTGCTTCAATCCGCTAACCCAGCGGCGACTCTTTTCATCGGAAGGAGCCTTTTTATCGACAGGCTCCCGCTTTTCTGGTTCAGTCGCCGGCGGCGGCGAAACTCTCTCCTCCGGCTGTTCAATGTTGACGACAATTCTTCCTGGCGTTGTAGTGGATGGAGAGGTGGTTGTCAGAATGCCGAGCGCTTCGGTAAGTCCCCGTCGTTGGGCCCACTCGAGTGCGTTGAGACCTAGATTGTCTCGCAAGTGGGGATCGGCGCCGGCTTTAACGAGCAGTCGTACGAGGTTTGTGCGGCCAAAGATGACAGCGAGGATAAGGGCGCTTTGGCCTCCACCGGTAGTCTCGTTTACGTTCACGCCTTCGGCCAGCAACGCGCTGACGGCGCTTTCATCGCCGGAGGTCACGGCCTGGGTCAATGTATTAGAAGAACTCAAACTCACGATCCCTGAAACGGTCTAACACGAGGGCTCGTGAGACATTCTACGGGCGATTGTGTAAAACGCGAAGACCCGTCGAGTCTCGGAGCGCCCGGCCCTCAATAGGGGGGTGGGACGAAAGCTTGATTGAAGCCGAGGGCGGCCGGGAAGAACGCTGAGTTTGGACGCACGCCAGTGCGTACCCAAAGATCGATAGCATTTACTGCGGTCAAGATCTGTGGACCCGTAAGATTACAGTGACCGACGCCGGTCGTGTAGGTTTGAAACAGAAGTTCTTCTTTACCTGTCGAGGCAATCAACTCAGCGTAGGCCGACTCATTTGCAACGACCAACAGCGGATCGATGATCGTGTGCACGGTCAGGATTGGGTTGCGAATCTTGCCGTTATAGTTGGTGTTGTTGCGCACGTAGTTACGCGCCGATGGGTCTGCTTCGATGTTGCGACGTGCGTTCATCTGAGCGAGCCAGGCATCAACCACCGGCGTAGGCAGTCCCAGTCCGGCGAGGTAAGCCTTTTCAGCGGCGGTGAGCGTGTAGTTCTGATCGAGGTTCTGTACGATTGGACCACCAGCGCGTCGCTGCAATTCGGCGCGCGCTTCGGTCAGGAAGAACAAATCAGTGAGTACCCAACCCGGATAAAAACCAGGCGGTGGCGGCGGTGTGATGCCGCGGCCCGGATTCTTGGCTACGAGTCGAATGAATTCAAATTTTGGAAAGTTTGCAATGTTAGCAAGCTCGGGGGCTAACTTTGCGAGCACCTCGGTATCGAAATCAATATCGTTTCTAACTTCGCCGACTGTTCCCCACGAAGCGGGAATCCCAAAGATCACGTCGTAGGCAAGATAAAGAGGAACGCCACTGTCCCAGAGGCGAGTCGCTCCTGCCCCGGCGCCACAGAGGCACAGCGCGCCGTCGTAAATACCGTTGAACTGTTCCATGCTCTTGAAGCCGACGAACGTTCCCAACGAAGCCGCGACAATAATCGTCCTTTGCGGTTGCGCGACGTTCTCACGGAAGAAGACCGCGAGGTTTTTTACGTCCTGGATTGCGTCTTTGATGACCCAACCATTGTCTTTGTAAGCAGTGCCGGCGAGCGCGAAACCCTGCGCGAGCAAAGGAGCTTCCAATGCTGCGCTGGGTGCGAGGTCGGCATTGCGATTGTCGATCTCGCCGGGATGATCGGCTTTGTCACGGTAGCCGTGCGCGAAAACGAGCAGCGTTCCATTCCAGGTTTCCGGCACTCGGATGCGATAAGGCGCGCCGTTAATCTCACCTGACAGATCGAGTGATGCAGCTTTGCTGGCCGGCGAGCGATTGATCAGTGATAGAGAGATTAAGAGACCGAGTGTTAGAGCGATAAGGATTCTCGCGGTGGATTTCATCTGAATGTCCCCTTTTCAGAGCTGGAAGGTGGACGGCAGACTATCACGCACGCCGCGAGAGGGGCAAATAAAACAGCCACCTTACTTGGTCACGATTGCCTTGACTTGATGGCGCGTGAGAAGGGTGACCATGCCGTTGCGGCGGTACCAGACGCCATCTTTGGTACGCCACACCTCGTCCGCCTCGATTTTCCCACCGCTGGTTAGCGTGATTACGGGTTTGCCGCCCTGTCGCGCTCCGATGGCTGGGCCGCTCGTGGAGACTGGAAGGGTGGTGGCGCGCGTGTGCGCAGTGGAGACTCCGTCTGGCGTGGTCTTTGGAGACGGTGAAGGAGATGGTGAAGGCGAGACGGTGGGCGATGGCGAAGGAAGTATGGTCGGAGACGGAATTGCAGACGGCTCGACTGTCGTTAAGGTTTGTGTTGCTGCGGAGGTGGTTGGCGCTTGCTTATTGAGAGCGTAGTAGACGGCGAAGAACACTACGCCAAGGAGCAGACCAATAGTGACGGCTATGGGTAAAACTCTCCGTCTTGGTTTAGGCGGACTCGTCGCGCGGTCGATCTCGGCGTCGTCGACAACCTCGAGCGGCGTCTGGTCGAAGTCGCATTTCTCGTCCGACTCAGGATAGAGGAAGAGACATTGGGGGCAGCGTTTCATTGTTCAGATGTCAGAACTTGAACGGCTTCTTCAGGATGCGGCCAGTCTTCTTGAGAATGGAGCCGACTTTCGACTCGTCCTTCTTCGGCTCAGGCTTAGGCGCTGGCATGGGTTTTGGCTGAGCAGAGACGGCCACCGTTTTTGCGGTGACCTTTTTTGCAGGCGCTGCGGGTGCTGGTTTTGTTTCGACGGCTGGAGGTTGTGTTGATTCGGATGGTTGGGCCTTTGGCGTGGGGTTCGATACAGGCGTCGAGTTTGAAGTGCTTGTAACGTTTGCCGGTGCGTCAGTCGTTGGAGTGGCATTGCGCCGTGTTGACACGTAATAGACCATGCTGAGTACGAGCATGAGAATCAGTGTGGCAAAAACGGGAACGGCGCGATTTCGCCGTGATTGGACTTTTGCGGGCACAGTCGTCAACGCATGAAGGTTCGGCAGTGTTCTTGAATCCAGAACGAGCAGAACACCATCCATGTCGCAAAGGCTTTGGTCGTCCTCGTAAATAAACTCACACTGCGGGCATCGTTTCATGCGACTCTCCTGGACGGCTCGACTGTACGTTGATGGGGCCTGCGGATTGTGGAGCTTGGCGTGAGTGCGCTCCGCAGGGTTCCAGATTACACCCTCAGAGCCCGAAAAAACAATAGATAGTTAGCCGCAGATGAACGCGGATGACGCAGATCAAATCTGCGTCATCCGCATTCATCTGCGGCTAAAATCATGAAATCAGGTACTTTTCCTTGAGAACGTTCGTGTGATGGGCGACGTGGCCGGCGATGATGTAGGCCAAAGCACGCACAGTGACCGGGTTGTCGCTGGCGACTCCTGTCCGTGACCATGCCTCGTCGGGCAGGTTTTGGAAAAACGAAATCGTCGCCCAGCGCACCGTTCTGAACTCTGCCACCAGTTGCGCCCAAGAGGTCTGGTTAGCCTGGGCAAACTGAAC
>JBKPJS010000333.1:0-6092 GCA_046730815.1 Acidobacteriota bacterium | reverse complement strand
GCGCCTGATCGGTTCCGATTGCCTCAAGGTGCTTCAGAACCAGATCTTCAACTCTAATCTTGTCGTCGACTCGCCGCGCCGCGACGAAATTTGGAAGCAGTGCAAGACTTAGAATGAATGCGGTCGTCCTCATACCCATACTTTAAACCTTCTGCCTTTCCACAGCATTGCACGAAAAGTCTCTTACGCGTGTACGTTGCGGCTTTGCCGCCGGATGTGAGGCGGGCCTATGCCTCGCCGTCAGTGTCTAATATATATTCGGGGCTATGCCCGATCTTTTAATTTAAATTGGCGGCGGGGCGTAGCCCCGCCTCATATCCGGCGGCGAAGCCGCAGCGACAAGGTTGAAAGTGACTTTTCGTGCAAAGCCCCTTTCTACTCTGATCAAAAATCTGGCGTTGGCTCTGTTAGAACCAACGCCAGGAAAGTTAACACAAGAACGAGCGATAATTCGTGCTCAGGTCATGATCAGAAATTCAGTTTCAAGGCGAACTGCAGGATACGCGGATCATAGGTCTGCGTGATCTGCCCGAACGTCGTGCTGTTGATGTTCTGGTTCAGAGCAGTACTACTGATAAAGAAGTTCGTCTTGTTGAAGATGTTGAAAGCCTCCGCGCGGAATTCCAGATTAACTGTCTCTCCAAGCGGCGTCCGTTTGATGAACCCCATATCCAAATTCCAGAGACCGGGTCCACTAACAGGCGTTAATTGCAGATTGCCGACTGTGCCTGGTCCAGGATTCGAGAAGAACCCATTATTGTTCCTCAGCGGTGAAGTGTCGTTGCGAAGCGCCTGAATCACTTCCGGGCTGAACATCAACGGACGGCCAGTGTTCGGATCGAAGAACAGTCCAGTGAGATCCTGCAACTGATCGATCGTCAAGTTTGTGTTAGCCGTGTTGATGGTAGAGCGACCGACGCGGTTTAGCGTGCCGCGGGCTGAGACGAAAGAGATTGGGCGACCCGACTGAGCGACAAAGATACCGGTCAGTTTGATCCCGCCAAACACCTTGCTCATAGCCCCACTGTTGGCCCAGCGCTTTCCAGGACCGAAGGGAAGTTCGTAGCCGGCATTGGCCTTGAACACATGGGTGAGATCGTTGATCCCACGCCGCTTCTCGACGACGTTACCAAGCGTCAGGTCGAGCAGACCTGAGAAGTTTTGCTGCGAGCCTTCGAAGTCAGTTAAGGCCTTGCTCCAGGTGTAGTTTGCCTGGAAGTCGAAACCTCCCCTGAGCCTTTGCCGGATTTCAGCTTGGAGCGCATGGTAGTTAGAGAACGATCCATTACCCACATAATCCGCCACATACGTGTTCGGGTTGGGCAGGAAGGTGCTGAGCAACTGCGTAGAGCCGAAGACGTCGGCGCCGAAGTCAGCAAAGAAGAAATCCTTGTTCTGAATGAAGAAGTCGAGAGCTCTGGCAGGCTCGCCCTGTCGGACGGCTGTCACGAATGTCGACTGGTTCAAAGCGAATGCACCGAATGACGGCAGCACTTGCAGCGGCTGACGGTTCGCACACTGGGCCGCAGTGGGATTAACGCGTCCACCACAGTTCAGGAAGTTGAACCTCGCACGTTGAAAGTCCTGGAAGAAGCCACCGGCGAAAATTCGCTGCTGGTTGATATCGACGCCACGCGTCAACTTCGTGCCGCGGTTCCCAACGTAGCGAACCTCTGCGACCATGTCGCCGAAAAGCTCGTGCTGTACGCCGAAGTTCCACTGCTGCACGTATGGCGTGCGCAGGTCCGGATCGATGGTGAACAGCGCGGCGACGGGATCTTCGTTCGCGAAAATATCGCGTTGCCGGAACGGCAAATTCAGCGTTGGTACCGGTATGGTTTCCACACCGCTGCTGACTGTCCCGGTCACATCGTTGAGCGTGACAGTGCGTGTGAAGCCACGGCTTGCCGCGTTGTCTATCGTCGTGATGTTGTTGTCAATCACGTACGAAATACCATAGCCGCCGCGGATCGAAGTTTTACCTTCGCCGAATGGATCCCATGCGAAGCTAAAGCTTGGCGCAAAGTTGTTCCAGTCGTTTCGATAAAGAGGACGTCCACCTCCGGATGCCGCGTCAACCTGCGCGTCCGTAAGCAGCGCGTCAAGACCACCGACCGGCAACGTTAGCAAACCATTCTCCTCTTTCGGCACGGAGACGTATTCCCAGCGCAAGCCAAGATTCAATGTCAGGTTCGGCCGCACACGCCAGGTGTCGCCGATATATGGTCCAACACTGAAGTAGCGATAGTTTTGCAGGTTGATCTGGTTTCGGAGAAAGCCCGAAGTAGAACTGGTTGCGTTGAAGGTTTCGGCTAGCCTTCTCTGTGAACCACTAAGCAACGCGAGTATGTTACTGGCGTTAGTGAAATCGGTGGTGCCGATGCCGCCGGGAAAGAGTGACGGGTCAAGCGGATTGATGGTGTTCACATCGTTGAAGCCGAGGGTAACAGTCGGAAGCGTGCCTCCGGCGTTGAATGGATCAAGCAGGACGAGCCTGTAGTTGCCACCAAAGCGGAAGAAATGGTCACCCCAGGATTTGCCGGCGTTGTCGATGATCTCGTAGGTATCGACGTTGCGGCCCTGCTGGAGGAAGTTCTGCACCGGGTTGGTAAACACCTCAGCAGTTTCCTGTGCGTTCAACGGGAAATTGATTCGGAAGCCTCTGTCGTGGACAACGTCACTGAAAAACTTGGACCTCTGTATAAAGAAGCCGCCGCGCAGTTCATTGTTGAACGTTGCGGTTGGGGTCCAGTTCCAAGCCGCCGAAAGACGTGTGCGGGTAGGGCTTTGACCGCCGCCGGGCAGACCCGGAAACGGCTCGCCGATATCGTTGAACGTGTCGTTCGGAAATACCAGAACGTCGCGGCTGAAAGACGCGTCGAAATGATTTGCCTCGTTGGCATCGACGTCAATTCGGAAGCCCCAGAGATCGTCGTCGCTGCCGGCCGGGCTGTTGAATCTGAAGCCTGCAATGTTGCGTGTGTCGCCGGCCGTCAAATCATTCGGCAACGGCGTCAGGCCGATTAGTTGTGTAAGGAGCGGGTCGGCGCCGAGACCACCCAGCGTGAGCAGGTTCACTGTCTGCAATGTGCCGTTGGTCGCTTTGTACGTAAAGAGACCCGATCGTGCCGCTTGGGTCAGGACAGTGCGGTTGATTTCCGTATCGGTGCGCTCTCTTGTTCCTTCATAGTAGCCATAGAAGAAGAGCTTGTCCTTGCCAAACGTTAAAGGACCACCCTCGCCGAAGCGCGGCAAGCGGAAAGGACCGCCGACGCCGAAGCCAAACTGGTTGCGAATCAGTTTTGCTTTCGGCAGACCGTTCGCGTTATTGAAAAACGAGTTGGCGTCAAATGCGTCGTTGCGGTGATATTCCCAAAGCGATCCATGAAAGTCGCTCCCGCCGCGTGGGGTGATGAGCTTGACCTGCGCTACACCCAAACCATCGCCCGGTCCCGCGTTCTGTGTTACGAGTGTGAACTCGGCTACACCCGGCACGCTTGGCGCGGCGGCGCCAAAGAGACTATCCGTGCGGATGAAGTTGTCGTTGATGTTTATACCGTCCCATGTAAGATTTGAGAAGGTGCCGCGCAATCCATTGATCGTTGCCGTACGATTGCTGGCGGTAGATGACACCCCGGCCTGCAGCCCAGCGAGATCAAGAGGATTCCTGCCATTTAAAGGCAAGTCATTGATCTGCTGAGTTTGGACCGTAGTAGAAAGTTCAGCGTTTGTCACATTGATGGGCGCCGCGACATCGGAAGCTGAGACGGTAACAGTTTCCTGAAGCCCACCTGGTGTTAGTTCGATATTTACGGTATACGGGACACCCACGTTCACCCTGATATCCTGAACCTCTTTTTTGCTAAATCCGGTATGTTCCGCGACGATCTTGTAAAGACCCGCGCGCACGTTTCCAAAAACAAAAGCGCCTTCGCTATTCGCGTTGGTGGTCGTTTCCGTGTTTGTGGCGACGTCGATCAAATGTAATGTCACGCCTGAAATCACGGCGCCGGATGTGTCTTTGACGACACCATTAACTTCGGAATTCGAACTTTGCGCGAACGCAAGTCCGGTTAGTCCGCAAACAAGCAGCGCGATTGTTAAAATGCGCAGCGGAAAATAAAACGAAATCCTCATTCCAGTTCCCTCCATGCCATGGTTCTTCAACAAACATCTTCCTGAGCGGGTCGATGGGTTGAAGCCTGAGTAAGTAAGTTGTGAGTCAAATCGCATTCGACCGGAGGTTCGAAGATCAATTTTTTTGGATCATTCATTCGCCTCTGCGTTAGTGCAGTCGAAGGCTAACTTAAAGACGCAGACGACAGGCGCAAGGACCGTGCCGAGCAGCGGCAACAACGGCAACACTCCTTGAATAGCGACTATTGGTGTCCATGCGCTTGCAAGGTTTCTTGAAGAATTCGGATTGTTCTACGATTAGTTGAAAATGTGTCTGAGATCTCAGTGTGTACGAACTTAAGTCGCCCTGGCTCTCGATATACGAAAGAATGAATTATCGTGGCTACATGTTCGATTTTTAATTTGAGGGTGCGATACGAAACGAAGAAGAGGTAGACAGGATTTCAGCATTCACAAGATTGACATGTAAATTTCTGAAATCCTGGCGAGACATACGCCTGCGGAGTCGATTGACCACCACAAATACTCAACGCTGGTTTGACTCGTACTAGCTGCCCTTGATGTCGTAGGCCCACAACGTTCCGAGATCGCGAATGTAGAGCCTGCCGTTAGCGATTATCGGATAGGCAAACGACCCTTCGGGAAATGGTCCCTCTTGTTTATGTTTCGGCGGAGCGGGCGGAGTGAATCGACCCTTTTCATGGAATGCTTCGGGAGTAGCTTCAACCAAAACCATTTCCCCGGTCATAATCAGGTGAAGATATAAATGACCATCCGCGGCGGCTACTGAAGCCCAGCCAAAATTTGGCGACTCCCATTTCACCTTCCCGCTCGTGAAGTCAGCCGCGACTAACTTCTGCGCGACCTCCGTACCGTAAATGTGATCGCCAACCAGCACTGCTCCACCAAGGCCGTTCGGAAGTCCGCGTATGAAGTAGACCTGCTCCGCGGCGACACCGTTCCCATCCGCTTTCAGGCGAACGAGTCCACCTCCGACGCCAAGAGCTCCACCATAAACAAATTCCCCACGCGCGATTGGCGTGAAATACTGCGCCGGACCTTTCGCCGCTTCGGCATAGCGCCAGAGAAACTGTCCGGTCTTCGCATCAACTCCCACGATACCTTTGCTCAATAACTGCACATACTGTTTCCGCCCGCCACCTTGGACCACGATCGCCGATGCATACCCCGCCGGTTCACCGCCGGGAATCGCAGATTTCCAAACGACCGTGCCCGTCTTCTTATTAACGGCCACCATCGTGGCCTCTGCGCCGCCGGGAGTGACGACAACGACATCGCCATCGATCAGCGGAGACTCTGCATACGCCCATTCGCCCGGCTGACCACCAAAATCTTTACGAAGGTTCTTGGACCAGCGAAGCTTACCCGTCTTGGCTTCGAGACAAGCGAGGTCACCGTCTGAACCGAGCGCGTAAATGAAGTTGCCGTCCACCGTCGGAGTGGACCGTGCTTTCGGGTAGTTAGGGTTCTGATTCGGATTACCGACGTTGCCAACGCGCGTTGTCCAAATAACTTTTCCATCCTGAGTCGAGAGCGCCTGGACAAACTCATTTTCCATGCCCGTATTGCTCATCAGGTAGATTCGCGTTCCAACAACAACTGGAGTGGAGTAGCCGTCGCCGAGGTCGTTCACTTGCCAGAGGAGTTTCGGCCCACCCGCCGGCCATTGCTTGAGTAGACCGGTTTCACTCGAGACTCCGCTGCGATCCGGACCACGCCACTGGGGCCAGTCAAAAGTCGCAGCACTCGGGGCCGACAATGTTGAGACACACAAACAAACCGCTGCAATGATAGTTAGCAATAGAGACTTCACTATCCCTCTCCTTCTAACGTGTGGATTAGCTGTGGAACTTGCCGGCCCTGTGAGGTACGGATCAATTTCGTGAAATGTTCCACCAAGGAAAGGTCGCACTGTACGGGCGGCACTCCGTGGC
>JBKPJS010000332.1:0-3594 GCA_046730815.1 Acidobacteriota bacterium | reverse complement strand
GTGGTGAAGCCATTGAAGTTCCACTCAACGTTGCAGTGGCTGTGTCAGAGCTAAAGTATGCTGACAAGATTCCCGAACCCGGCGCGAAGATATCCAAACACACGCCAAAGTTGGAGAACGAAGAGCGCGCATCGCTCGTCGTCGTCGAGCCGACTGTGATTGCGTTGGCGGCACGCGCCGGTGATTGAGTGCAAGCATCCGTATTGCTGTTACCAGCAGCAACTGCGATCGGCACACCCGAATTCGCGAGGTTATTAACGGCCGTGTCGAGCGCGCTGGAAGCTCCGCCGCCCAGGCTCATGTTCGCGACTGCCGGATTGATGTGATTGTTTGTCACCCAATCAACGCCTGCAATCACGCCTGAGTTCGAGCCGGAACCCGAACAATTGAGCACGCGCACGCCACGCAGCAACGCACTCTTGGCCACACCGTAAGTGGAACCACCGATCGTGCCCGAGACGTGAGTGCCGTGACCATTACAATCCGCGCCGTTGCCACCAAAGGCATCGAACACGTTTGAAGCACGTCCGCCAAACTGAGTGTGGGTCGTGCGAATGCCGGTGTCGATGACGTATGCGCGGACGCCGGAACCGGTCCAGTTGAACGTGTAGATTGCATTCAACGGCAAGTTGCGCTGGTCGATGCGATCGAGACCCCAGGGCGGATTGCTCTGAGTTGCATCAGCCGTGACCACGCCGTCTTCTTCCACATACTTGACTCTAAAGTCGAGACTCAGAGCTTCGGCGTCTTCCGGCGTCATTTCAAGCGCAAAGCCGTTAAGCGCGTGTTGGTAAACGTGTTTGAGTTGGCCCCGGTGGGTTGCGGCCAGTTCCTGTGCGATATACGGCGCGATCGAAAGGCGTCCTCTTTCGCCGACCACCGAGTCGTTCAGCACGACGATGTAATTGTTCTCAATCTTATTAGCATTCCTGCGAAGCTTGGACGTCTCTGTGCCAATTCCTTTCTTGCCCTGACTGCTGACAGAGGGGGAAACGAAAACAGATACGCAAAGACCCGCAAAAATTACGAACGCGCAAACTTTTTTCATACTTTTCTCCTCCAGATTGTAAGTGAGTTGGTGGGGGGTGTAGCCGCCCGCAACGGCGAGAAATCGAGCGGGTAGACAACATCGACGGATCTCATGAATTCGAATAACTGAAACATATAGAGACAACAACAGCGGGAGGTGAACTGCATGAGCTGGAGATGCGAATGCAGCCCGGCGATACCGGCTCGCACACCAGAACCTGGTTGTAAGATTTAACTGTCTAACTTGGAACGAGTGTCTGGACGGAGGGCCCGCAGTATAGCACCAATTTGCCTGAGCGCAAGCCGGGAATTTATCCGCGAAAATCTGCGGTCCAGGCACCCGCACTACAGGGAGGCGTCCTTGCAACAACGCGGTCCATAGTGCATCATACAACTGTTAATCCCTTCTCTCGCGCATCAACGGTGATGCGCCCCGTGCCTCGGTGAGTTGGCGGCGGCGTTTTGGATGATTCGAGAGAGGCCTGACCCAAACTTACAGAAGCCGCTCATCTTGAGCATCCGAACTCGAGCTTTCGCTGCACCGTTACAACGGAGCCCACTTCGATCAAAGCTTCTTTTGACACTCCTGAGAAGCGGGAGAGGAGCATTTACATGTCTATGAAACTTTACGTAGGGAACCTCGCTTTCCAAACCTCAAGCAACGATTTACAGCAACTGTTTGCACAGGCAGGTACGGTCGAGTCAGCCTCTGTTATTGAAGATCGCGATACCGGGAGATCACGTGGTTTTGGCTTTGTCGAAATGTCCTCGAAGGAAGAAGGCGAAGCAGCTATTTCACAATTCAATGGGAAGGAATTCAACGGTCGCAATCTGACGGTCAATGAAGCTCGTCCACGCGAGGATCGCGGCAATCGCGGTGGAGGCGGTGGTGGACGTGGCGGTTTTGGCGGTGGCGGCGGACGCGGTGGTAATCGCGGTGGCTACGGTGGCGGCGGCGGTGGCGGTCGCGGTGGTTACGGCGGCGGCGGCGGTGGCAATCGTGAGCCTCGCTGGTAAGGAATTCATGAGATAGGTCCTATAGGACTTATAGGACCTATATTCTGGTCAGGAGATGCCGAAATGAATAAGCCGGTTTTTACAGTGGGCGAGCGTGTAGAGAAGCTTTGTGTTGTTTGCAATGAGGTGCGCGGCCACGTCGTCGTCTCCGTCACCAAGCGTGGACAGGTCTCACGCGTAAGCTGTCCGAAGTGTGGTGAGCGTAGCGCGTTCAAAAGCGGCGCTCCGGCTGACGAGAATGCGAAGCGTTCGGCAGCCAAAGCGGGCGCGCCCTATGATCGCACGCGCACCTATCGCACCGGGCAAGCGATGATGCACCCGACGTTTGGTTTGGGAGAGGTCACTAAGGTGATCGAGCCGTGCAAGATAGACGTGCTGTTTGCCGATCGCATTCGTCGTTTGATTCACTCGTTACCGGCGGCTGAGTAGCGCAGGCTTGTCTCGAAACTTATTCAGCCACAAAGAGGCACAAAACGCACAAAAATCAGTGAACGCTATTTTGTGCTTTTTGTGCCTCTTTGTGGCTGGGACAGTTTTCGTATTTACCTCTGAATCCCACGCTCAGAATGGCGCACCTAATGACGTCTCGCTGGCTCTCGCCAGTTGGATCGCCCTCGACGCTCCTCCGGGTCGCGAACACCTCGCAACAGATCAAATCCTAAAAGCAATGCCCGGTTGGAAACGTGATGCACTGGGCAATCTCATGCTACGCAAAGGCAGCGGCAGCCCACGACGTGTAGTCGCGTGTGGACTCGATCGGCCTGCATTTGCCGTCACTGAAATCACAGACGATGGATACTTGCGGCTGCGTGAAGTTGGCGCCGGCCGTCAACATCCGCTCTGGATCCAGTTTCACGAAGGGCAGCGTATCAAAGTCTTGACGCGTGTGGGCCCAGTTCCCGGTGTAGTCACTGTCAAGAGTACTCATCTGCAACGCGGTCGCGTTGCAAACGCGCCGGTGACGACGCTCGACGATCTATGGGTTGATATTGGAGCTACTTCCAAAGCCGACGTGCAGCGTCTCGGAATCGAGATGCTCGATCCGGTCGTCCGAGACGGTGCAGCATGGTCCTACGGTGATTTTGTTTCCGGTCTGCTCGCAGGAGTACGCGTTGGCTGCGCCGCTGTGGCGAGTGCGGCGATGGGACAGGTAACTAAAGGCGAGACGATCTTTCTGCTCACAACGCTGCGAAGCTTCGGGCATGATGGGCTGGAAGCAGCGCTGCGAACGCTGGGCCGAGTTGATGAAGTAACACTTGTCGACCAAATTGATTCGGAGGGGATGGTCCACCGAAAAGTGGAGAAACCATCTTACCTTCCTGCCTCGACTGGTCTAACTTCCGTGACGATGCTGGCGCCAAAGGTACGCTTTCCTGGTTCGTTGGTTGAAAGTGTTCACGTTTCTGACGCCGAGAAACTATTGCGGGCGGTGGAAAAGGCCGCGGGAGTGGATAGTGCACCCAAGTGGATCTTTGTAGGGGCGGCCCTCCGTGGCCGCCCGTGGTCCAATTCGGAGATCGCGCGGCAACACGACGGGCGGCCACAAAG
>JBKPJS010000331.1:0-3123 GCA_046730815.1 Acidobacteriota bacterium | reverse complement strand
GAGCAGCACTCCGGGACTCTTATCCGTCTCGGCCGCCATCTGCTCTTCGGTCAGTTGAAGGTTTTCAGGCTTCCTGCGCAGGTACTTGTCCACTAGCCAACGCACGGCGCCGCCGACGAAGATTGGCGCCGAAGTCGAAATCGGCAGATACACTCCCACGGCAAATGCGAGCGATGGCACGCCGCTCAGTTCAAGCACGATCGTAATCATCACCCCGAGAAGCACGAGCCCCCACGGAAGTTCCCGGCTCAGGATTCCCTTGATGATGTATGACATCAACGTCGCCTTTGGTGCGGTAAACTTGGCGACCGTATTATTCGTGCCGGGAACTTTGTCGTAGATGCCGTTGATGCCCGGATCCGCGAGATAAACCGGAACGCCTTGATCGTTCACCAGGTAACGACCTGCTGGTCCATATTCAGTGCTGGTCTTGTGCACGACGTTGTAGGCATTCGTGTCAGAGCTGGCCTGCCCGCCCTGCAATCTTTCCTTCTTCGGTTGATCTCCGCTCATCACGTACTGATCGGGAGTGAACCTGAAATCCGCCGGAAAGCTGAAATCCTTGGTCTGCGCCACTGGAACATAAACACTGCCCGACTGATTCATCGCGAGCAGGATTGGTCCCAAAGCGAGTGCCGAGACCAGCGCACCCACCAGGATTGCAATCTGCTGGTATTTCGGTGTGGAGCCAACGAGAAACCCGGTCTTTAGATCTTGCGATGTCGTACCGCCATTAGAAGCAGCGATACAAACAATGCCGCCGATCGACAGCGCCGTTACGAAGTAGGGCGGAGCGGTCCAACTGATGAGCAAAAAGACCAGGCAGGTCAGCAGCAACGTCGCGACCGTCATACCTGAAATAGGATTTGAGGAGGAACCTACTTCCCCGGTTAATCGCGATGAGACCGTTACGAACAGGAAACCAAAGGCAATGATCAGGATCGCGCCGAGTATGTTAAAGCGCAGGTTGAGTTGAGGGACGATCATGATCACTGCCATCAAGGCAATGATGCCGCCCAACACAAACTTCATTGAAAGATCCTGGTCTGTACGCGGTACATTCTCCGACGAGCCTGTGCCAGACCGGCGCAAATCAGCCAAACCACCTTTCAAGCCGCTCCAAATGACAGGCAGCGACCGAAACAAGCTGATGATGCCACCCGCTGCCACCGCGCCTGCTCCGATGTAAAGAATGTAGCCCTTCTGAATTTGAGTGACAGTCATGTCCTTGATGAGGTGCGTTGTTTCCGGAGCAAGCGGCGTCATCCAGCCACCTCCGAAATACTTGATGGCCGGTATCAACACGAGATACGCGAGTACACCACCGGCAACCATGATCGAGGCGATACGTGGTCCAATGATGTAACCGACGCCCAGCAACGCCGGATTGTTTTCAATCGAGATCGAGCCACCCTCAAATGGCCTGCCGAAGACCTTGGTAGGATATTCCTTCCAGGTCTTAAAAATTTGCTCGATTCCGTAGTAGAGGAAACCTATACCGAAGCCGCTGATGATCGTCTTTCCTCCGGTGGCTGCCTGGTCCACTACTGCGGTTTCACCCGCTTCTCGGGCAGCGGCGCGAGACTCTTCCGAGGCACCGGCTTTCAGTACTTCAGCGCAGGCTGTGCCTTCCGGATACTTGAGATAGCCATGTTGAGCGACGATGAGTGCGCGGCGTAGCGGAATCATCATCAAGATTCCGAGCAGACCGCCGAGCACAGCAACTAACATGACGCGCGAGAGTTCAAGATCAAATCCCAGGATCAGAATCGCGGGCATAGTGACGCCGATTCCAAAGGCAATCGATTCTCCCGCCGAGCCTGCCGTCTGAACGATGTTGTTTTCGAGGATAGTGGCGTCGCGCATGCCCAGTTTTGAAAACACTCGAAAGAGAGTGATCGAGATCACCGCTACCGGAATCGAAGCGCTCACGGTTAGTCCCACTTTGAGCACGAGGTACAACGATGAGGCGCCAAAAATGATGCCGAGGATCGTCCCCATTGCCAGCGGTAAGATCGTCAGCTCACGCAGTCTGACTCCAGCCGGAATGTAAGGTCGAAAAGTTGCCAGGTAAGGATTATCCGGCTTGAACCCGACTCGGTCTGGATACTCGTTTGCAGGGATGCTTTCAGTGGACATCCGGTTTGACCTCCAACAAGTGTTTGAAAAACGGGGAGTGCGCAGGGGTTAGAAAACGTCGTTACTTTACACGGGCCAGACGCGCTGGGGCAAGGCCATTTAAAGACCCAAGGGACCTTCGAATAAGAGTTTTTGAACCATATTGGACGCATAAAGGTTGCCTTTGTAGGGGTGGCCCTCCGTGGCCACCCGCTCTCGCTACTCAATGACGGGCGGCCACGGAGTGCCGCCCCTACAACTTTTCGGTAAACTGCTGAAACTCATGCGCACCCGAATCGTTACACTTCTCCTTTTCCTACTTGTCTGGTTCTTTCCATCAAGATCAGCCATAACGCAGACGAAGATTCCCACCCCGGCCGAAGTCCTCGGCTTCACGCCTGGCGACGATCGCAAACTCGCTTCGTGGAGTCAGGTGGTCGATTATTTCGAACGTCTCGACCGTGCCAGTGACCGCGTGAGCTTCGAGACGCTCGGCAACACCACGATGGGTAAGCCGTTTGTTATGGCGACCATCAGCGCACCTGAAAATCTCGCGCGGCTGGAAGAGTTCAAACAGATCCAGGACCAGCTTGCAGATCCACGCAAGCTTGGCCCACCGGCTACACGCGATCGCAAAGCCGCGGAGCTGATCAAACGCGGCAAGGCAGTTGTGCTGATCACGTGCGGAATCCACTCGACCGAAGTCGGGTCGTATCTTTCTAGCATGCTGATCGCTTACCGCCTCGCCTCGTCAACCGAGCCCGAGATTCAGAAGATCCTTGCAAACACGATCATTCTCTTAGTTCCGTCACTGAACCCTGATGGCGTGGACATCGTCAAGAACTGGTACGATCAAACTCTCGGCACGCCTTTCGAAGGTACTGATCCACCAGAGCTCTATCACAAATACACAGGCCACGATAACAATCGCGATTGGTACGCCTTCACGCAGGTCGAGACGCAACTCACTGTCGACAACATTCACAACGTCTGGCACCCGCAGAT
>JBKPJS010000330.1:0-7747 GCA_046730815.1 Acidobacteriota bacterium | reverse complement strand
CGGCATAGGCGTGAAGGTGCCGTCGAGCGGGAGGATCTCGAGACCGTGACGCGGCAGATCGAGCTCGCGGATGATCTCTGGTCTTAATAAAGAGACAACGTAAGAGCAGACAGAAAACTTAAAGCCGGGAAAAACCTCCTCAGTAACCGCGGCGCCACCGAGCACATGCCGGCGCTCGAGCACAAGGACTTTTTTGCCCGCACGCGCAAGATACGCGGCATTCACCAGACCATTATGTCCGCCCCCGATGACGACGACGTCGTATTTTTGCGTCATGCGTTTTGTGTTCGCCGCAAAGAAGCACAAAAAGCACAAACGACTAACGAAGGATCTTTGTGCCTTTTGTGCCTCGTTGTGGCTTGAGTGTTGTCTTGCCGCAAGCGCGTTAGCATACTTATAATCGCTTGCCCTGACAAACACGGACCGAAACATACCTGCTGGTCTATTGTTGGTTTTGCCCTAACGAAATTAGGCGGCGTATTATCTGAATGATGCTGAACGCCGGTGTTCTCACATTCAAGGAGTTTGCCATGCGCGAGCCATTGCCTTTGGCCACAGTTCATGAGGCTGTGCTCGAGTTCCTCCGTGGGCGCGACGACGTTGTAGTGTTTGGTGCTACGGCAGTCAATGCCTATGTGTCGGAACCTCGCATGACACAGGACATCGATTTAATGTCGCCACGTGCCGCGGAGCTCGCGGAAGAGTTGCGCGACTATCTTAGCGAACGGTTCCACATAGCTGTGCGAGTGCGTGTGATCGGCGAAGGTAAGGGATATCGAGTGTTTCAGATTCGGAAAGAGGGTAATCGACACCTAGTTGACGTGCGGCCAGTTGCATCGCTTCCGGCTTCTCAGCGTATTGAAGATGTTCTCATTGCCTCACCAGCAGAACTCATTGCGATGAAAGTCGCCTCATATCACACGCGCAGGGGCAGGCCGAAGGCGTTTTCAGACAGACGCGATTTGGCAATGCTACTTCTCACATTTCCTGATCTAAAAAATGAATCCGGCCCGGTCGAAAGTTCACTGAAGTCTTTGGGTGTCTCCGAAGAGGTTCTGAACTCCTGGCGCGAGTTAGTCGCTGAAGAAATTCGGCAACCGAATGATGATGAAGAGTTTGATTCCTTTACAAGCTAAAGGACTCACCAGTCCACTAACTATTTAACATGCCGATCGGGACTGCTTTTCACGAACGAACGTTTTCACTCTGCGAAAGTCTTAGTTATCGAGAGTGGTCCGGCTACTATGCTGTCAGCTCTTACGAGCCGCATCACGAACACGAGTACAACGCCATTCGCAATGCCGCCGCGTTGATCGATATCTCGCCGCTATTCAAATACCGGCTCACCGGGAAGGATGCGACGCGGCTCGTGGATCGTATTATCACGCGCGACATGAGAAAGGTGTCGGTGGGCCAGGTGGTCTATACGCCCTGGTGTGATGAGCGTGGCAAAGTGATCGACGACGGCACCGTATCCCGCCTCGAAGAAAATACTTATCGCTGGACTGCCGCTGATCCCAGCCTGCGATGGTTCACGCAAAACGCGACAGGAATGGACGTGCAGATTGAAGATATTTCGGAGAGTGTGGCGGCGGTCGCTTTGCAGGGACCAACGTCGGGGCGTCTGCTCAAGAGCGTCGTGCAGGGCGCAGACATTGCGAACCTTAAGTACTTCCGCGTTACGAAAGGCAGTATCGCGGGCGTGCCTGTCGAGATTTCCCGCACCGGATACACGGGAGATCTCGGTTACGAGATTTGGATCGCGTCCGATCAGGCAGTGAAGGTTTGGGATGCATTGATGGAAGGTGGAAGACCTTTCGATATTCATCCCGCCGGAATGCTGGCGCTCGACGTGGCCCGCGTTGAAGCTGGACTGTTGCTGATCGACGTAGACTTCAACAGCAGTAAAAAAGCCCTCGTGGATGAACAGCGATACACGCCGTTCGAAATGGGGTTGGGCCGGTTGGTGAATCTCGATAAAAATCGCTTCGTGGGCCAGGCGGCTTTGATCGAGGAACAGAAACGTGGTCCAGCGCGCGAGATTGTTGGTCTCGAGATCGACTGGCCACAGGTAGAGAGTCTCTACGAAGAAGTTGGTCTGCCTCCGGCTGTGTCACCAATGGCGTCGCGAGTGGCTGTCCCGGTTTTCAAGGAGGGTATCCAGGTTGGCAAAGCCACGACGACAACGTGGTCGCCGGTGTTGAAAAGGATGATTGCTCTCGCCACGGTCAGACGCGAGTACACACGGCCCGGCACGCGCCTGCAATTCGAGATCACAGTCGAAGCTGTCAGGCACCACGTGCGAGCCACAGTTGTGAAGACGCCTTTCTTCAATCCAAAGCGCAAGACGGCCACGCCGGTTGTGTAAAGCTATGAATCCCGAGCTAAGAGAGATCGTCGATCACTACGATCCAAAGCTTCCGCTCGATCACGCTTCGACTATTCCCTCCTCGTGGTACACGAACAAAGATTTTTACGAGCTCGAGCTCAAGACTGTCTTCTCACGTTCCTGGCAACTCGCTGCTCGTTCCGATCAAGTAAGTGAATCGGGCCGTTACGTCACGAGCGACATTGCCGGCGAACCGGTGGTGATCGTGCGCGGAAATGATCGCGTGTTGCGGGGCTTCTTCAACGTTTGCCGCCATCACGCAGCGGCAGTAATGACGGAAGCAGAGGGTAAGGCCGCGCAGCTTCGTTGTCCTTATCACGGTTGGACCTATTCGCTCGAAGGAGAGTTGAAAGGCACGCCGGATTTTTCGGGTGTGTGCAACTTCGATCGTGCAAACAATGGGCTCGTGCCCCTGGAACTCGCCGAAAGGGAAAACTGGATATTCGTCAAACTCGATCAAAGTCCAATGACGTTAATTGACTTTCTTAGCGAAGAACTCGTTGCCGAGATCAGCGGTCTGCAGTTAAACGAACTTCACTGGTTCGAGCGACGACATTACAGCTTTGATTGCAACTGGAAAGTCTTTGTCGATAACTATCTGGACGGCGGTTATCACGTTCCTTACCTGCACAAAGGGCTCGACAGCGTGCTCGATTACAGCAATTACATGATCGAGAACGGCAAGCGTCATTGTTTGCAGTGGAGCCCGATTGTGTCCGCGGGCGCCGAGGCGCAGACCGGCGCGGTGCGGAAAGGCGACCGGGCGCTCTACTACTGGATTTATCCGAACTTCATGATCAACTGGTACGACGGTGTGATGGATACGAATCTCGTCGTACCTCGCGGAGTGGATCAGACTGAAGTGATTTTTGATTTTTACTTTCCTGATGTGGTGAGCGACGAAGCGCGCCGTCGGAATCTTGCGAGTGTTGCAGTGGGCCAACGAATTCAAGACGAGGACGTCGCCATCTGCAAGTCGGTCCAACGCGGGTTGAGCTCGCGCGCCTACAACACCGGCCGTCTGTCAGTCAGACGCGAAGCCGGCGAGCACTTATTCCATCGATTGTTGCATGCGGACGTGAGTAATGTTTGACAGGATTTCAGGATTCACAAGATCGTCAAGATGAAGACCCACGGCCATCTGCTGCGCGTGCTCGGTGTTGGGTTTGGGCTGGCCGTGATTATTGGCAATACGATTGGGGCGGGAATATTTCGCGCGCCGGGGAGTATCGCTGAGCAATTACCCAATGTTGGTCCATTTCTTCTCGTCTGGCTCGCGGGTGCGCTTTACGCGCTGCTCGGCGCGATTTCGCTGGCCGAACTCGGGACCATGATTCCTCGCTCCGGTGGACAGTACGTATTTTCGCGCTATGCGCTGGGTGAGTATGCGGGATTCATTGTCGGCTGGAGTGATTGGATCTCGTCGTGTGGTTCGACAGCTGCTGTGGCCCTCGTGGTTGGAACGTTCTCGGAAGCCCTAGTACCTGCGGTAGCGGGAAAAGGTGCGGGTATAGCGGCAGCAGTGACGATATTGTTCGCAGTGCTGCAATGGCGCGGGATCGTTTGGGGCAGCAACATTCAAAACCTGACGAGCTTACTCAAAGCGCTCGCGTTCCTCGCGCTGATTGTGGCAGCTTTCGCTCTTGGAGGCGGCGGCGCGCTCACAACTTCTCAACCCAAAACAGCTTCTGCCGTGACCATCACGGCCATCATCATTTCGCTTCAAGCCGCTATTTACACCTACGACGGTTGGAGCGGAGTGATCTATTTTTCCGAGGAAGTGAAACATCCGGGCCGTGATATTCCGCGCGCGTTGTTTGGCGGGGTGTTAAGCATTGCTGCCATTTACCTGCTGGTTAATGTCGCGCTGCTTTACGTTTTGCCGATGTCGCAAATAGCGGGGAAAGAGTTTGCGGCAGGTGTGGCAGCGAACGCGATTTTTGGCGTGCACGGCGACACGATATTTCGCTGTCTCACTATTGTGTCGATGTTGAGCGGCATCAACGCGCTGCATCTGATGGCAACGCGAGTTATCTTCGCGATGAGTCGTGATGGTCTAGTTACAAAGAAGGCCGCCGCGGTTAACAAAGGCGGCACTCCGACTGTTTCGCTTTTCTTGAGCACGCTCATCGCGGTTTTGTTCATACTCTTCGGTCAGCGATTTGAAGTTGTTATAACAGTGCTGGCGTTTTTCTTTGTCGCCAACTACATCCTCTCGTTCATTTCACTCTTCGTCTTGCGACAGCGCGAGCCTGAAAAGCCGCGGCCGTACCGGGCGTGGGGTTATCCCGTCACGCCGGCGTTGGCTTTGATTGGATCATTGCTCTTTCTCGCCGGAGCGGTCGCTGCCGATACAAGACATAGCGTTTACGCTTTGCTGTTGTTGGCTGTGAGTTACCCGGTGTTTCTTTTGCTGAAGCGGCTTAAATAACATCCGTGTTCATCTGCGGCTAATACTGCGCTTTGCAACCGTCGTTGTCCACTTCCACACCTCTGACGGTCGATTCGATCTGGTGCGCACGAAAACAACTCGCGATACGTGCGCCAATCTCTTCATCATTCTCTTCGACCAGAGCAACAATACTTGGACCAGCGCCGCTCAACGCGATGCCTAATAGTCCTTGCATTCGCGGCAGTGCCAACGCTTCAGCCAGTCCTGGAACGAGCGATTCGCGCTGTGGCTGGTGTAGGCGATCGCGCATCGCCTCCCAAAGCAGATCGTATCGTTGCTGCGCGAGAGCCGAAGTAAAAAGAGCTGTTCTTTGCAGGTTGTTCACGGCATCGACGCGGCTGACGGTTCGCGGTAGCGCCGCGCGCGCGACGTGCGTGGGCAGTTGCGAATGAGGAGAAACAACGACCACACGAATGTGCGACGGCCAGGCGAATCTGGCCGAAACGACAGTGCCATCGTTGGAGATGCAACTCGCCGAAAAACCTCCATACAGAGCTGCGGCAATGTTGTCAGGATGTCCTTCAAACTCAGTGGCGTAGTTCTGAATCACTTGATCTGATAGTTCGCGTTCAGTGATTAAGCCGGCCAATTTGATTCCAGCGACGATCGCGGCGGCGCTGCTGCCAAGGCCGCTGGCGAGTGGTATTTCGTTGTGAACCACCAAATCCACCGGCGGCAATACCGCTCCTTCACGTCCCGCTGCGAATGCCATCGCGCGGTAGATCAGGTTTACGGAATTACGCGGTAAAGCTTCATTCTCTTTCGCGCCAGTGGTGACGACGCAACATGGCTCGGACGCGCCAGGCATCGCGGTGGCGCGGACGGTTAGATACAACTTCAACGCGAGGCCGAAACAGTCGAAGCCTGGTCCAAGATTCGAAGTTGATGCCGGCAATCTTACCCCGACACTCATCATGTTAATCCTGAAAATCGTGTAATCCTGTCACAGGATCGCCGTCGGGAGTCATCAATGTTCCGCTGTGATACTTCATCACATAATCCGTGTCCTTCAACAAGTGCCCGGTTAGCACTGCCACGACACTCTCATCCTCTTTAATTGCGCCATCCCTCACAAGCTTGCGAATTCCTGCGACAGTCGTTGCCGAGGCAGGCTCGCAACCAATGCCGTCGCGGCCAATCACGGCTTTCGCATGTGCAATCTCCTGCTCGCTGACGGTAATAACACTGCCACCGGTTTCGCGAACAGCACGCAATGCTTTCGGCCATGAAATCGGCGCTCCAATCTTGATCGCTGAGGCCAGAGTCTGCGGATGGTCCTCGTTGACGAACGACTGTGAAGGGTCGGAATAAAAACGCGCAAACGGCGCGGCGCCTGCTGCCTGAACCACCGTTATCTTCGGCTGTCGATCGATCAGTCCACTCTTGAACAGTTCACGAAACCCTTTGCCAAACGCCGAACTGTTTCCAAGGTTTCCGCCAGGCACGACCAGATGATCGGGAACTCGCCACTCGAGCTGCTCGGCGAGCTCGAACGCCACTGTCTTCTGCCCTTCAATACGAAAGGGATTGATCGAGTTGACCAGATACACCGAACTATCTTCCGAGAGCTCGCGAATCGCGTTCATGCAAGCATCGAAGTTTCCATCAATCTCCCGCACCTTCGCGCCGTAGTCCAACGCCTGGGCCAACTTCGCATGACTCACCTGGCCGGTGGGAACGATGATCTCGCAAAGAAGATCTGCACGCGCTGCATAGGCCGCCAAACTCGCCGCAGTGTTTCCCGTGCTCGCGCAAACAACGAGATGCGCACCGAGCTTTCGCGCCTGAGTTACAGCAGTGGTCATGCCCGTGTCTTTGAACGAGCCTGTGGGGTTGCAACCCTGATGCTTCAGTTTCAACTGGGGCAAGCGGCAGTAGTCCGCCGATCGTGGGGCGTCATACAGGGGCGTGTTTCCTTCAGCGAGCGAGACTACTCGATCGTCTTCTTCAAAAGGTAAGAATTCGCGAAAACGCCAGACGCCACTGCGATCGCGCGTTTCAAAAGACGAACGTCTCTCGCGCCATAACTCCCGGAGCGATGCGGGATCGACAGTGATATCTTCAACTCTTTCAACGTCGAGCAGTCCGCCACACTGCGAACACACGTACAATCGTTCGTTGAGCTTGAACTCGGCGCGGCAGTCTGCCGTGATGCAACGCTGCACAAACATTTCGCCGAATAATACTCTAACTATTGACTCCGCGCTGCACTTCACATAAAAGGAAAGACAGGTTTGAAGTTGGCCGAAGGAGAACCCGAAATGAAGAATCCCCACATAATCCGCTCACTCGTACTTTTTGCCATTTTAGCTATTGTCCCCGCAGTCGTTGGTCAGGACGCCACCGCCGAAGCCACGCGAGAGAAGACGCGAGCGCGCCTGAGCGCACTCTTAGAGAGAGTCGGACCCGACATCAAAGTGAAGTTTCAGCCGAGCTCGAAGTCGCAGTTCGTGTTCACCGGCATGATGCGTGAGGGACTTACCAATGCGGAATACCTCGAGATCGTGATCACAGTCACTTCAAAGGATACGATTGGTTTTCGGATCTTCCCGCACTACAAAGGCGCTTACATCAACATCGACAAAGCACGGAATACGACGCAACTACTGCGGAAGCTGGTGCAGTTGAACGAATCGACGTTTCTGTTCTGGGGCGCCGATGATACAGGTGATGTATTCACCGGCTACACGTTTACGCTGGAATCGGGATTTCCGGATGAGGCGATAAAGATCGTGCTTTCGAGTATTAAGAACTCAGATCAGTTTGTCGGCGAGATGAGACCGTCGATCGATGGAACAAACGCGCCATAATAAAGGCAATCCACAGATTACACAGAATCTGTGAAATCTGTGGATAAACTCTTAGAAGCTGAACCTGATTTGTGCATCGATGCGGCGATTGTAAGC
>JBKPJS010000329.1:0-1281 GCA_046730815.1 Acidobacteriota bacterium | reverse complement strand
GCGCGTGTGGGAATCAGCGTAGGGACGGCGACGTTTGGGATCGACGGAGAGACGCTGGACCAACTGGTGATCGCCGCCGACCATGAGATGTACCGGGTGAAATCGGGCCACAGATCTTCGCGGATTAATACGGATCAGTTCGTTCTAGTCGGCGTTAATCCGTAAAATCTCCGGCTAATTTAACGAAAATCTTGACATATTCCTCACTCATCGCTTTCAATCAACTTTAGGGCCCTGCATCGGACTCGCCATGGGCCTCCCGACTTGTTGAAAGCATGGTTGTTCCCGCCGAAAATCAAAGCGCAACACTTCTAATAGTTGACGATGATGCCGCTGCCCGTGAAAGGCTCCGCGAAATCTTCGAGACTGCGCAGTATCGTGTTGTGACTGCCACCGAAGCCGGTTCGGCTCTTCGCGTGCTGAAAGGAGTGCGTTGCGATCTGGTTGCACTCGATCTCGAGATGCCCGGCGTGGATGGCCTCGCGCTTTGCAAGCTGCTTCGCGCCCAACCCACGACGAGTAAGCTGCCGATCATCGCGCTCTCGGAGAGCGACGATGAAACGCGCAAGGTCCAGGCATTCACCGCCGGCGCCGACGACTACATCACCAAACCTTCGACACCAGGCGAGCTGCTGTCGCGTGTCAGTCTTCACGTCCGCACGTCGCAACGCGAGTGGGCGCTGATTGGCAGCAATCGCGAACTGAGGTTTTTGTCTGACATTGGTCGCGGGCTTTTACGCGCGTTGGAACCCGAGCAGTTAGTCAGGCGCGTTGCAGGCGCCACTTACGAGGCTCTCGACGCATCGCTTTGCGCCGTGTACGTGACTGTCGGCCGGGACAAACACGCATTGTGCGTCTTCGATCGAGAAGGTGCTGCCGACGACGTGTCATTACTCGATAGCGAGGCGCTGCAAAATTGGCTGCGCTCCGCGGACTCCGCCAACTCATTACTCATCACTGAAAAGAACTCGTTCCTGCTTCATGATGATATTCACGTCGCGGAATACGTCTCGCCACTTCGCTTTGCTGGTCGCACAAAGGGCGCGCTAATCGTCGCGTTCGATCGCCGTGAGGAATGCGGTGAGACAGAGAGACGCTTGATCGACGCTGCCGCCCAACAGACATCCCTGGCGGCACACATCTGCTCGCTCTACCAGGCTGCGCGCGATACCTCGCTGAGTCTTGCGCGAGAAGTGGAGAAGCGGACTGCTGAAACTGAAGCGCAAAAGCGATTTATCGAAGCAATCGTCGATAGCCTCCCGCTGTCGCTTTATGCAATCG
>JBKPJS010000328.1:0-14693 GCA_046730815.1 Acidobacteriota bacterium | reverse complement strand
TGACCCGTCAGCCGACACCACGGTAGAGCCCGACGAGACGGTGGTTCTGACCGTCACCGCTGGAAGCGGCTATACGGTTGGAGCTCCTGCTTCAGCGAGCGGCACAATCACCAACGACGACACAACGGTCAGCGTGGCCGTGGCGCCGTCCTCAGTTGCTGAGGACGGTGGGGCGAACCTCGTCTACACCTTCACGCGTAACGGCGTCACTGCGGGCGCGCTCACCGTCAGCTTCTCCGTTGGCGGCACGGCCGTGTTCACGAACGACGCGACGACTGACTACACGCAGAGCGGCGCCGACACGTTCTCCGCTTCCTCCGGCACGGTGATCTTCGCGGCGGCCAGCTCGACGGCGACCGTGACGGTTGATCCGTCGGCAGACAATACGGCCGAGTCAGACGAAACGGTGGTCCTGACCGTGACGGCAGCCGCCGGCTACACCGTCGGCGCGCCCAGCCTGGCGAGCGGCACCATCACTAACGACGACGCGGGCGTGACCGTGGCGGTGTCACCATCCTCGGTGGATGAGGACGGGGCGGCGAACCTCACCTACACCTTTACCCGGACGGGATCCACCACCGGCGCGCTCACCGTCAACTTCAATGTCGGCGGGACGGCCGTGTTCACGAACGACGCGACGACCGACTACACGCAGAGTGGTGCGGCAACCTTCACTGCCTCCTCCGGCACGGTGACATTCGCCGCTGCCAGTTCGACCGCCACTGTGACGGTTGACCCGGCGGCCGACACAACAACCGAGCCCGACGAGACGGTGATCCTGACCCTGACTTCCGGTACGGGCTACGAGATCGGCGCGCCCGACACAGCCACAGGCACCATCAACAACGACGATAACTCCGTATCGGTGACGGTATCTCCGGGCTCGGTGAACGAGGACGGCGTGCCGAACCTCGTCTACACCTTCACTCGTGGAGACTCCACCGATGCGCAGACGATCAATTTCAGCGTGGGTGGGACGGCCGTCTTCACGAACGACGCGACGACCGACTATACGCAGAGTGGCGCCGCCACCTTCACCGCCAGCTCAGGCACGGTGAATTTTCTCGCCGGCAGCACAACGGCCACGGTGACGATTGATCCGTCGGCTGACACCACGATCGAACCCGACGAGACGGTGGTTCTGACGGTGACCGCAGGGTCGGGCTACAGCATCGGCTCACCCAGCTCTGCCAGCGGCACCATCGCCAACGACGACACGAGCGTCTCGGTCGCGGTGTCCCCGTCTTCGGTGACTGAGGACGGGGTGGCGAACCTCGTCTACACGTTCACGCGTAACGGCGTCATCAGCAGTGGGCTCACGGTGACCTTCTCGATAGGCGGGACGGCCACCTTCGGCGGTCCGGGCGTGGACTACACTCAGAGTGGCGCGGCCAGCTTCACTCCGCCGAGTGGGTCGGTAACGTTCGCGGCCGGCAGCTCGACAGCGACCGTGACGGTTGATCCAACCGCTGACGGCGCGGCCGAAGGCAATGAGACGGTGATCCTGACGGTTACAGCCGGGACCGGCTACAACGTCGGTGCGCCAAGCGTGGCTACCGGCACCATCACCAACGATGACACGGAGGTATCGGTAACCGTATCGCCGTCCTCGGTGCTTGAAGACGGTGCGACCAACATGGTCTTCACCTTCACGCGCACTGGCATTATTTCAGGCGCGCTTACGGTGAACTTCTCGGTCGGCGGAACGGCGCAGTACGCTCCTCCGGGCGGCGATTACCAGACGAACGATCCGCTCACCTTCTCGGCTACTTCCGGCACGGTGACATTCCTGGCCGGCAGTTCGACCGCAACCGTAACGGCTGACCCGTTCGGAGACGCAGACCTGGAGCCCAACGAGACGGTGATTTTGACCGTGACGTCGGGTTTCGGATATACCGTCGGTTCGCCCGCTTCGGCCACGGGTACTATCACGAACGACGACAACAGCCCGCCCACTATCGCGGTCGGCTATGGCCAGTGCGGTGGCGACGCGTCGAATGGCACGGTGAACCTCGTCGTCGGCGACGTGGAGACGCCTGCGGGCAGCCTGACCCTGACGGCCACCTCATCGAACACCGCAGTGGTGCCGCTTAGCAAAATCACGTTCGGCGGCAGCGGGGCCAACCGCACGCTGAGGGTCGTTGGTCTGATGCAGAGCAGCGTCGCGTTCTCGGATCTCACCATCACGGTGACCGACGGGAATGGCTTTACGTCTTCGATTAACGTCAGAGTCATCGTCGGCACCAACAAGACCGAGACGATTAACATCGGCACCACCACGGTGGGCACCGACATAATCTTCGGCGGCAACGGTGACGACACGATCAACTCCGGCGCCGGTAACGACCTGATCTGCGGCGGCAACGGCGGCGGCACGATCAACGCCGGCCTCGGCGACGACACGATCGACGGCGGCAACGGCAACGACAACCTCCTTGGTGGGGACGGCAACGACCTCCTGTTCGGCGGTGGTGGTAATGACACCCTTAACGGAGGGATCGGCAACGACACCCTCGATGGCGGGACGGGTAATGACACGATGACCGGAGGACCCGGCGCCGATAGCTTCACCGGCGGCTCGGGCACCGACAACATTACCGACTTCACGCCGGCCCAGGGTGACACCAAGGATGGAACGGTGGAGATCGCCGCGCTGACCGCCGTCACTGATGGGTCTAGCGGGGTCTTAGCTTACAGCCCTCCAGCGGAACCTCCCTGGTGGACCATTCCAATGAAGATGGTCTGGCAGTTTGTATTTCTGGGGGCGTGACGTTCGTCTATAAATGAGGCAATCAGCAGTAGCCACTTAGCCCAAAGGAGCGCTCAGAAGATCGGGCGCTCCTTTGCCTTTTACCATCCGTCAGTTAACGTACCGCGAATATGTCAGCTCCACTTACGGAAGCGGAATTCTCCAAACACGTGAACACGAAGTTTCGAATCCCAGGCGAGCAGCCACTCGAGCTCGAATTAACGGAAGTCAAAGGCTACTTGAGCAAACCGAACGAGGAGAGTGGGATGGAACGCTTCTCCGCCTTCTTTTATGGCCCAGGAGATCGGTATCTGCGGCAGCACGTTTACACGCTTGAACATGACGTGATGGGCGCGTTTGAATTATTTCTCGTGCCGATCGCGCGTGATGAGAAGGGGCTGCGTTATGAGGCTGTGTTCAATTACTTCAAAGAAGCTTGATTCTGACTTTCCATGTCGGTAAGCGAGTTGGGTAAGAAGAGTTCGCGCTGAGGTCACGACTCAATTTGCGCAGGTCGCCATTCCATATGTTTGTACGCGCCAAGGTCATCTATTGTGACAAAACCCAACCGCTCATAGAAGCGATGCGCATCGGAATTAAGAACAAAGACCATGTGCCGAAGTGGTTTCGCGGCGACGGAAGCTTCATGCATCAGGTATCGTATTAAGAGGGTTCCGGCGCCACGATTCTGAAATTCAGGCAACAACGAAATGTCCAGCAAGCGAATCTGTTCATCGTCGGTTCCGATCCAAATTCTTCCGGCAGGTTGATGATCCAAAAGAACAATGTAGTAGTCAGCGTCTGGAAATCGTGTTTGGTATTCACTCCGCTGAAGTTGATATTGCCAACGAAGGAATAGATCTTTCTGCCCCTCGGCCCATTCAACCTGTCCGAGTTCCTGCTCGCGCGTGCTCGAATACAGCGAGATCAAAAACTCGTCATCATCAGCAGTCACACGACGTAGTGTGAGGATATTCCCTGCTGGCAGCGTAGCCTGAATATCGTCAAGCTTGTTTGTTGTTCGCATAAGTGCACTCTAGAATACCAACTATGAAATACCTTGTAATTGCCGTACTAACATTGGCTCTTATCATAACGTCAGCCGGGTTTTTACGCGCGCAAACTCCTACCCGCACTAATAAAAAATCACAAACCCGGTCTCAGCCAACATCAGATGAGTCACAGCAAATAAATGAAGGTGACGTTCTGCGTGTAACTACGACTCTGGTGACAATCCCAGTTAGCGTGAGAGCACTAAACGGTACCTATCTTTTCGATCTGCGCAAAGAGGAATTCCGTATTTACGAAGACGGAATAGAGCAGGAAGTCGCAATCTTCAGCAGCGTTGAGCGCCCATTCTCGGTCGTTTTGTTAATCGACACAAGTTCTTCAACGGAGGCGAACCTTGCCCAGATTAAGGATGCGGTCCACGCGTTCATCGCTCAACTCCGTCCGATGGATTCGGTGCTGCCTGTCCTCTTTGCCGGACAAGTGGTGCCGCTCCTTCAAAAGCCCACCACCAATCGAACTATCTTGCGTGACACTCTTGAAAAAGCGCGCACCGATAGCGGGAATAACGGCACCAAGCTCTACGATGCGATAGATTTTGCTTATCAGACTCTTGCTCGCGTTTCCGGCAGAAAGGCAGTCATTCTATTCACGGACGGCGACGATACGTGGAGCACGGCTACCATGAGGACCACCCTGTGTAAGACTTCGGAACTCGACGCGTTGATCTATCCGATCCACTACGGTTCGTCCGCTTCTGCAATTTATCTGCAAGCGTTGGCGACTGAAACGGCCGGACGGTTCTACCAGGCCGACGACGCTGACACAATAAAGCGATCGTTCGCCGCCATTGCAGAAGAACTTCGGCGGCAATACGACGTTGGTTATTACCCGCAGACCACCTCGCCCCGGCCGCTGGCCAGGAGAATAAAAGTCGAGGTTGATCGTCCAGACGCCGAAGTGATTTTGCGGAAGACGGTAATCGTTAGACGCTAAAAACTAAGACTGCGCTAACACGGCGCAAGCCGCAACTAGCTACCACTCGGTTAGTCTTAATTGTTCAGACGATTGATTACCGCAACATAATAGAAGTACTTTTGCTTTACGCCGGCGGGAACGATGAAAAGTTCGAACGATCCCAGAGTCTGATGCTCGATTCTGTAGGTATTCTGTTTTGATAATGCTTCAGTACCACGGAACTTAAGCTCGAAACATTCGCGGCCGGGTTGCGGTTTGTCTGGAACAGGTCCGCTGTCATCGACGCCCACCAGTGTCGTCGTAATGACCTTTGAAGAACTCACGTGGATCCTGAAGATTGTATTCAGGTGAGGCAGAAACGTCGCTTTACTATAATTGAACTCGGCCGCCGGGCTGTCGTGAGGCGATAAATCAGTTGGGGTTGGGCTCGAGTTTGTTGAGTTGCTATCCCGTCCAAGAACGCCGTCACCCGAACCTAAAGATACTGCGGCGGCCAGGACAAGTAGACTTCCTCGTTTTACGAAACTACGTCGTGAAACAACCATGGGCTGCTCCCTTCCTGTCTGGGCAAGAACTACTTAGCTTAGCGAGTGCTGTATTCGGAATTCGAACTCAATGGGATCTGAGTTCTAAAGCTGAGACGTTCTATCAGTTTATTGCGCGATAGTCAATTTTTGCTTGTTCCGGCCTTTCTGGCCCGTTAGAATTCGTCGCACCAAAGCCATAACAATCATGGAAAATGCAGGAGCGTTTACAAACGTCTGACAGTGATGAAAAGTCCTCGTTTATTAATGTGTCTTATCCTCGCAAGTTTCGCGGCTTTCTTGTTTGTTCAAGATAGGACCAGGCAATTACCTAACACTTCAGCTCCACCGCCGTCTGCTGCAACAGCGAAAAAAAAGAGCAACCTCCTGATCAAGCCGTCGTTTCGTATCTCGGAGACTTCAACGCTTCAAGGCGACCGAAGTACAGGTTCCGCGGAGGCAGCGTACAACCCAGACGACAATGAGTTCCTTGTTGTTTGGGAGAGCGACGGATTAACGGAAGTCACGGGAGTCAACGACATCTATGGACAACGCCTCAACGGTGCTACAAACGAACGTATCGGAACCGCGTTTCGTATCTCGAATCTAACGGACCGCGACAAAAACCACAAGTCGAATGATCCGAGAATTGTTTATAACCAAACCGCTCATGAGTATCTGGTTGTCTGGAATGGCTCTGGCCTGTTTAACTCGCCCGACGATTTCTTTGAAATTTACGGCCAACGTTTAAGTCGTACCGGTAAGGATCTCGGGCGAAATTTTCGGATCTCGCACACCACAGATTTAGGAAAGGTAAACACTAGTTTTGTGCGCAGTAACAGCCAGGCCAAGGTAGTCTGGAATAGTGCTAACAACGAATACTTTGTCATTTGGAAGGGTATGGGTGAGCCACAGGATGTAGTAAAAATGGAAATTTACGGACAGCGTCTTAGACCCAACGGCGAGCTCCTGGGAAAATCTTTTCGTATCTCACACTCCACTGACCAGGGCGTTAACTTTCACGCAAACGCGCCTGCGATTGCGTACAACACTCGGGATAACCAATATCTCGTGGTTTGGAGTGGTGGCTTTAGAAATGAAACTCAGATCGAGGTCTGGGGAATTGGGTTATCGGCGGCTGGAGATGCGTTAGGTCAAAAGAACGATTTCCCCATATCCCAACTGAGCACGAATATTGGACCTAATGCACGTGCCGGTTTTCCTCAGGTCGTTTACAACAGCGTCGATAATGAATACTTGGTGATATTTCAAACCAACGTTTCAGGCACTGACAATAATGCAAACGTGTACGAAATCTTTGGGCAGCGGATAGACGGGAAGACATTCGCGGAGAACGGAGCAAATGATTTTCGTATTTCAAGTACAGGAGAGACACGCCGTCGGGCAAGCAGGCCCGCCGTAATCTTCAACAGCGTTGCGAAAGAATATCTCGTAATCTGGCGAGAAACTCTCCAAAACGGACCAGCAGAAGTTTCTGGTCAGCGAATGACTTCCGACGCGGCGGTAATCGAAGCGGCCTTTCAGATCTCGAGCATAACGAGCATCGGAAGAGATCGTAGCGTCAATAACTGTAGTCTGACGCAAAACACCCGAAATGGAGACTACTTAGTTGTCTGGCAGGGGAATGGGTTGCCGGGAGTCAACTCGGCGAAAATAACGGAAATCTTTGGACAGCGATTGGCGCTCAGCGAAAGTGATCGGCTTTGATCAGGCTCGAGAGCAGACCGTTTCTACAACTCACTATCCTTAGAACTTCGAAGCGGCTTCAGAATTAACAATAATTAAAGCAACCTAGTGTAAGTGCAATGAATTGTTGAAATTTTTGACTCCATCACGTAGAATCCAACGCGCTTTCCAAGAGCTAGGAAACAATTCGCTGCAGGATCTCTCTACCAGGGCACGCAGTCTGATATATCTAGCCTAGATTCTATTACTGTCCTAGCCGAACTCGGGATAATTCAGTCTGCCGCCGATTCCAAATTGATCGTCAACCTAGAAGTCCAAGGAGTTACCTATGGCCGAACCCTTTTTGTCTGAAATCAGAATCATGAGTTTTGTGTTTGCCCCCAAAGGCTGGGCTCTTTGTAACGGGCAACTTCTTCCCATTAACCAAAACCAAGCCCTCTTCTCTTTGCTCGGTACAACATTCGGCGGCGACGGACGGGTCAACTTCGCGCTCCCAGATCTTCGCGGACGCACGCCGATTCACGTAGGCAGTGGACATACACTGGGCGAGAAAGGAGGCGAGCAGGCCCACACCCTCACCATTGCCGAACTGGCTCAACACGTGCACGCTGTGAACGCTTCGACTACGCAAGCGACGACCGGCACTCCCAACTCGGGCGTCATGCTGTCAACGTCGGCCGGCTCGTTCGCCTACGGATCGCCGCAGAACCTGGTACCGATGGATCCAACGAGCGTATCGAACGTGGGCGGCAGCCAAGCGCACCTGAACATGCAGCCGTTCCTCACGCTTTCGTTCTGCATCGCCCTACAGGGCATCTTCCCATCGCCAAACTAAAGGAGAACTGACAATGGCACAACCATACGTAGGTGAGATCCGAATGTTCGCTGGAAACTTCGCCCCAGCTGGGTGGATGTTTTGCGAAGGTCAGTTGCTGCCGATCTCTGAGAACGAAACACTGTTTCAGTTGATTGGAACAACTTATGGCGGCGACGGTGAGAGCACCTTTGCCCTGCCTGATCTGCGCGGTCGGCTGCCGATCCACCAAGGGAACGGATTCATTCTGGCTGAGACGGGGGGCGCCGAGGAGATTACACTCACCACGTCGCAGATCCCTTCCCACACCCATCCGATGCTCGGATCGGCGCTAAATGGCACGACCACGAGCGCGACCAACAATGTGGCCGCAACGATGCCCGAGGTGACAACGTTCGCCTACGGCACCGACCTGCCGCCCACTACACTGAACCCTCAGTCGCTCGGCCCGGCCGGCGGCAGCCAGCCGCATACTAACTTTCAGCCGTATCTATGCGTCGATTTCATTATTTCGCTGTTCGGGATTTTCCCAAGTCCAACCTGATCTCAGGTGAAGTTGTTGGCGCATGTAAGTCTAAAGAGCTCGACGATTAACTTTCTTGAGTCACTTTGAGGAGATTGATATGGCAGATCCTTTTGTTGCTGAAATTCGCATCTTTCCATTCAACTTTGCGCCGAAGGGTTGGGCCTGGTGCGACGGGCAGTTATTGCCACTCTCGCAAAATACGGCTTTGTTTTCGTTGCTGGGAACTACCTATGGCGGAAATGGTAAATCGAACTTTGCGCTGCCTGATTTGCAGGGTCGCGCGCCGATGCATCCGGGGCAGGGGCCGGGTCTTTCGCTTCACGACTTGGGCGAGACCGGCGGAAGCGAAACGGTCACGCTACTCCAGACCGAGATTCCGGTGCACTCGCACGTTATCTCGGCGTCACAAGCTGACGGTGGCGATCGCAGCCCTGCCAACGAGCGATTCGCGGTTGGAATAGGGGGCGTGAACATGTACGCCGCGCCATCGAGCCCGCTCACTCAGCTCGCGGTAAACACATGGGTGCCTGCTGGAGGAGACCAGCCGCACAACAACATGATGCCGTACCTCACTTTCTACTTCAACATCGCGCTCCAGGGCGTCTTCCCACCACGAGGCTAGTACCGAGTTCACTCACAAAAGGCACAAAAGCGCAGGTTATCCGCGCTTTTGTACCTTTTTGTGATGCATAAAAAATCGTTGACTCCCGGGTCGCGCTTCGACTAGAGTCAAATTGCCTGCTCGTGAGCGGCGCGTAAACAGGCCTGCGCCGCATTCTAATCGTCAATAAGGGTATATTTAGGAATTGCGGCTTGTCTACTACACCCAAGAGTGTATTCCGCGCGCCTACACCCGCCTATTTACCTTAGCTAAAACAAACAGAGGACTCGATGATCAAAACCACATTCGCAGACCACCATCTCGGGAGAACTTTTGTCGCCTGCTTAATCATCTCGTTGCTGATCCTGAGTCCCTTAGCTCCGCTTGCACCTTCGGCTTCCGCAGCACCGAAGTCAACCAAGCCTGCTGCCACCAACCCAACGGCGGAGGCGGCTGCTGCGCCGCACGCCGAGCCTGTTTCAGTTCCACTGGTGCCGTCAATCACTGCAACCAAAACGGATTCGTTTGCTGACGCCGATGCCGATGGCAAAGCTGCACCAGGTGAGACGATCACTTACGACGTCAACATAACCAACAACGGCACGGACGCCACAGGCGTAAACTTCACCGACACGATCGACAGCAACACGACGCTCGTGGGTGGCTCGCTGAAAGTTTCTCCACTCGCTTATGCCGACACCTACTTTGGAGCCAAAGACGCGCCACTGAGCGTCGGGACTCCGGGTGTGCTCACAAACGACACCGGCATTCCCTCTCCCACCGCAGTTGCGATTGCTGGCGGTGCAACCGCGCAAGGCGGCACAGTCACCCTCAATACTAACGGCAGTTTCACATATAACCCGCCTGCAGGCTTCACCGGAACTGACAGCTTTAATTACACGAACACGAACGGATTAACCCCAAACGATACTGCGCAAGTCACCATTATTGTCGACGCGCCACCCAGCATAACCAGCACGACTCCCATAAACGGCGCCAGCAATCAAACTCTGAATTCAGATATCACAGTCACTTTTAGTGAACCTGTTAACGTAACCGGCAACTGGTTTCAGATCGTCTGCACGTCGAGCGGCACACGCAATGTTGTCGATACAGTCGTAACCGGTGGCTCAACTACTTTCACGATCAATCCGAGCGTCGACTTTACAGACAATGAGACTTGTACCGTCACCGTCTTTGCCGCGCAAATTTCAGATCAGGATGCAAACGATCCGCCGGACAACATGACGGCGGATTTTGTTTTTAGTTTCAGCACGCAAGACGCCGCTCCGAGTGTTTCCAGCACCACGCCAACCAACGGCGCGGTCAACCAGAATACGAATGCAAACATCGACATCACGTTCAGTGAGGCGGTCAACGTCACCGGCAACTGGTTCCAGATCGTTTGCACCTCCAGCGGCACGCGCAACGTTTCCGACACTGTCGTCACTGGTGGACCAAGTGCCTTCACCATCAATCCGAACTCGGATTTTGCCGCCGCGGAAACTTGCACCGTCACCGTCTTTGCTGCTCAGGTGACCGATCAGGACTCTGATGATCCGCCAGACAACATGGCGGCCAATTTCGTGTTCAGCTTCAGCACTGAAGCCGCACCAACGGTCAACGCTACGACGCCTACCAACGGCGCGACCCAGGTCGCGAACAATACGAACATCACTCTAACGTTTAGTGAGCCGGTGAACGTCACCGGCAATTGGTTCCAAATCGTCGGCTCGACGAGCGGCACACGTAACGTAGCGGACACAATTGTGACTGGTGGTCCAACGACGTTTACGATCAATCCAAACGTTGATTTTACAGACGGCGAATCAGTCACCGTTACGGTCTTCGCTGCACAGGTCACGGATCAGGACGCCGACGATCCACCTGACAACATGGCCACGAACTTTGCCTTCAGTTTCACTATCGATCAGCCACCATCCGTTACCGCAACTACGCCGACCAATGGCGCGACGAACCAATCAGCGAGCACAAACTTAACCGTTACATTCAGCGAGCCGGTAAACGTAACCGGTAACTGGTTCCAGGTCGTCTGCACGTCGAGCGGCACTCGCAACGTCGCGGATACCGTGGTAACCGGTGGCCCAACAACTTTCACCATCAATCCAAACGCTGACTTTACGGCGGGTGAAACGTGCACGGTTACTGTCTTCGCCGCACAGGTCTCAGACCAGGACAGCGGCGATCCGCCGGACAATATGACCGCCAACTTCGTCTTCAGTTTTCAGACCACAGACGCGGCTCCTACCGTTACCAGCACCACACCGACCAACGGCGCACTCAACCAGACTACAAACACAAACATCGACGTTACGTTTAGTGAGCCAGTCAACGTTACGGGCAACTGGTTCCAGATCGTTTGCACCTCGAGCGGCACACGCAACGTCGCCGACACGGTCGTGACCGGTGGACCAACGACTTTCACGATCAACCCGAACACCGACTTCACTCAGGGTGAAACCTGCACCGTGACGATCTTCGCGGCGCAGGTCACGGACCAGGATTCAAACGATCCGCCCGACAACATGGCGGCGAATTTCGTCTTCAGTTTCAGCATGGACGCGGCGCCAAGCGTCACGACCACGACGCCTACCAACGGTGCGACTCAGCAAGCGAACAATACGAATCTCTCCATCACGTTCAGTGAGCCCGTGAATGTAACCGGCAATTGGTTCCAGATCGTGGGCGCCACCAGCGGCACCCGCAACGTTGCTGATACCGTTGTGACTGGTGGTCCAACGACGTTCAGCATCAATCCCAATACCGACTTCGCGAACGGCGAGTTGGTAACGGTGACTGTCTTCGCCGCGCAAGTGTCCGATCAGGACGGCAACGATCCACCGGACAACATGACGGCGAACTTCGTCTTCAGCTTCACGATCGACCAGGCGCCGTCGGTCAACGCTACGACGCCGGCGAACGGCGCCACAAATGTGGCACTCAATTCGAACCTCTCGATTACATTCAGCGAGCCTGTGAATGTTACCGGCAACTGGTTCCAGATCGTTTGTCCGACTACCGGCACGCGGAACGTCGCCGACACGGTAGTGACAGGTGGTCCAACAACTTTCACGATCAATCCAAATACCGACTTTACGTTCAACGAGACGTGCAGCGTTACTGTCTTTGCAGCCCAGGTGTCTGACCAGGACAGCGCTGATCCGCCGGACAACATGACAGCCAATTTTGTCTTCAGTTATACGACTGTAGATGCAGCGCCGACTGTCAGCGTCACCACGCCGACCAACGGTGCGACCAATCAGGCTACGACCACGAACGTCGACGTGACGTTCAGTGAGCCCGTAAACGTCACGGGTAACTGGTTTCAGATTGTTTGCACCTCCAGCGGCACGCGCTTACCCGGCGCGACTGTTGTGACGGGTGGTCCAACCACTTTCACGATCAACCCGAATGTTGATTTCACCGCCGGCGAAACCTGCACCGTGACGATCTTCGCCTCGCAGGTTACCGATCAGGACACGAACGATCCGCCTGATAACATGGCGGCAAACTTCGTCTTCAGCTTTACGACCGACACACCACCTGCCGTCACCACCACCATACCAACCAACGGTGCGACACAGATCGCAACAAACACGAACATCACGATCAACTTCAACGAGAACGTAAATATTCAGGACGCCACGGCGTTCACAGTTGAATGTCCGGTCGCGACGCCGATTACCTTTAACGTGACGCCGGTTGCGCCTGGCGGAACGAACAGCTTCGTTCTCGATCCGACGTCAGATCTGCCTGTCGGGACAATCTGCACCGTGACTGTGGTAGCCTCGAAGGTGACGGACGTCGATGGCGGCGATCCGCCGGACAACATGGCGGCGAACTTTGTCTTCAGCTTCACGACGGACCAGGCGCCATCAGTTACCACGACAATTCCGACCAACAATGCAACGGACGTCGCGCTGAATTCCACGATTACGATCAATTTCAGCGAGAACGTTAACGTTGCATCGGGTGGCATCACGATCAACTGCGGCGGCACAGTAAACTTCACGCCGGCCTTGCCGCTGACCAACCATAATTCTGTGGTGCTGACTCCGACCGGAGGTCTCCCGGCCGGGAGCAACTGTACGGTAACTGTCGATAAGACCAAGATCTCAGACGTTGACGCCAGTGATCCGCCTGACAACATGGTCAACGACTTTGTCTTCAGTTTCAAAGTGAAACCCGACGCAGTCAATGATACTTACCCAGTGACACTCGTCGGTAACGTATCTACCAACTCCTTCCTGCTTCCGTTTAGCGTTACTACCAACGATGTTTCGGCTAACGCGTTCACGATCACGGCTGTCCAGGCAAGCAATACGATTGTGACAAACACAATCACTACGACGTCAGCCAACGGCGGCAACATCGTGATGACGGTTTCCGGCGCGGATATGGGTAAGTTCACTTACGATCCGCCCGCGGGGTTCGAAGGTACGGACACCTTTACTTATACAATCAGCCGAGCTGACGGTGGCGGCAGCGACACAGCCACCGTGAACATTGCAATCAGCGGTATGGTTTGGTTCATTAACAATAATGCCGCTGGGTGCATCGTTGCGGGCTGCGGTCGCTTGTCGAACCCGTTCTCGACGCTCGCTGCCTTTAACAGTCTCAACGACAACGGCGGCAGCAACCACCCAGGCAACAATGACAATGTCTTCATCTATGAGAGCGGCATACAATACACGGGCGCCATCACTCTTCTCACCGGGCAGAGGTTAATTGGACAGGACGCGACTGCTTCACTCTCTACGATAACCGGGTTGAATCCGCCTTCTGGGAGTCCGTCGTTCCCGAACATGAACAGCGGCAATGCAACCGTTACAAATATCGGCAGCACGGTGACGCTGAACACGAACACGACAGTGCGTGGGCTTCAGATCAACTCCACGTCTAACACCGGCATGAACGATCCGGCGGGCGCCATCAGCGGCGTCAATGTCAGTGAGGTGAGCGTCGCGACGACCACGGGCACGGCGGTCTCCCTGTCGAGCAACACCGGCACGTTCTCGTTCATCAGTATCTCGTCCAACGGCGCTGCCAACGGTATTGTGCTGAATAGCGTGAACACCGCTAGCGGCAGCTTCACGGTACTTGGGAGTGGATCGACCGCACAGGGCGGTGACTTCTCTGGCGGGACGATTCAGAACACGACCGGCGCTGGCATCGTGCTGACAAGTACCGATAACGTCTCGCTCAACAACATGCGAATTCAGAACACGGCGAACGCTCCGGGCATCGACGGAACGAGCGTGACGAATTTCAGCTTCACGAACGGAACGATTTCCGGCAGCGGCACCACGTCGCACGGCGCGTTCGACTCGAACATCGCGTTCAACGACAACGGCGCGACCATCAACAACGTCGACGGAACGGTCACGATCACGAACAACATCCTTTCCACCCCATTCCAGCACGGCGTCGACATTCTGAACAACAGCGGAACGCTCGCTGACCTTAACATCTCGAACAACGCAATCACGAGCGCCACGGCGGCCGCGAGCTCGGCAGGATCGGGGATCAGAGTTCAGGCTCTCGGTTCCGGGTCGGGAGCGGCGACGATTACAAAGGGCGAGCTCAATGGGAACAACATCCAGAACTTCCCGAACGGCGCCGGGAGCGTCGTGCAAGGCGGGAACGTGACGTCTCTTGCTGCCCCGTCCGGGAACTTCGGTACGAACACTACGACCGGCGTCTTCCAGATCAACAACAACCTGATTCGCGGACAGAGCCTCGCGAACCCGCTGGGAACAAACTGC
>JBKPJS010000327.1:0-2811 GCA_046730815.1 Acidobacteriota bacterium | reverse complement strand
GAGCTTCACGGTGGAACAGTTTCCGCGAGCAACGGCGAGAACGGCGGCGCCGTTTTGAGTGTGCAACTGCCGGCTCTTGTAGGAGTGACGTTAACCGAACTGATCCCTCGCCGCAGTTCAGAGTTCAGCCTTTAAAATCATGTAATCCTTGCACATGATTCACATGTCAATCCTGTAAACCCGGTAAATGATTTTTCCGCAAAACAGGCGGATTGGATCCTGGTGAGTTGTCCACCACAGAAGCGCCACCCGAAGGATTGAAGATGTAGCTGTCGCGAGCGCGGACCGCGAGGTTTGGCTGTCGCGCACGCACTTTGATCTGTCGTCGTTGTCCTGCCTGCGGTGGGCGCTTCGGATAGTAGCCGATGCTGTACTGTCGCCTCAGTTCCTCGGCGACGTTTGCAAACGCGTAAGACATGTTTTGCAGCGAGTCGGCCCTGTATTCGCGGCCGCCCGTGCTGTTAGCGAGTTCGCGCAGATACTGTGCGGCGAACTCGTAATCGTTTCGGCCCGTGCCTCTGCCGCGCGGGTACCCGCCTCCGCCACCTCGGCGCCCGCTGCCGCCCCCACCAAAGATGCCGCCCAGAATCTGTCCAAAAATATCGATTGAGCGTCCAACCGGGATATTGCCAACGTTCATGTCCTGCGATGTGTCGTACTGCACCGGATAGATCAACGCATCCAGTTCCTGCGCATCCGTGAGATTGGTTTGGTAATCAGCGCGCCTGCTGGTGGTATCGACGCCATCAGTGAAAAGCACGATCGCCTTGCGCCCGGAGACTCGGCTCAACTGCTGATTGATCACCATATCGACAGCGTCGTACAGGCGCGTGCCGTCGTCAGTCTTGGCACGATTAATCGCCCGCTGTAGTTTTGTGCGGTCGGTGGTGAATTCGCTGAGTATCTTGATGTCGTCATTAAATGAAACGACCATCACCCTGTCGTCAGAACGGAGTTGGTTGACGAAAGTTATCGCTGCATCCTGAATGTCTTCGAGGCGAAACTGAGTCGAAGGACTCGTGTCAAGCATCAACACTACCGAGAACGGTTTATCGACTGACTGAAAGAACGCGACTTCCTGTTCGACTCCATCTTCCCAGATACGAAACTCTTCTTTCTGGAGATTTGGTACGTACCTGCCATCGCGATCCATCACGCTCACGGGAATCGTAACGAGCGTTGTGTTCACGCGAATGACGTCGCCCGCATCGACTTCCTCGGGTCCAGCCGGCGCTTGTTCCTGTTGCATTTCCGGTTGGCGATTATTGGGATAATTCGAGCCGCCAAGGACAGGAGCTTTGGTAGGCGCCTGGGTCGGCGTCGTGGTTTCGGGAGCAGTTGTCTGCTGACCGACGCGCCTCGGGCGTCCCTGTCCGAAGCCGAGACTTATAGACGTTAAAAGCAGGGAGACGAGCGATAGGGAAATGAAGAACTTTTTCATGGCTAGCTCCAACTTAAGCGGCACACTGCACGCCAAACCTCAGTTTGATGCCACCAGACAGCGATAATGTTGCGGTCGGGGAAATTAGGGAGAGAACCGTTGCAAGGAGGATAACCCCTGCCAGAAGGATTAGGCAAGGTTTAGGCCGAAAAGTCAGTTCACAGGATTTACATGATTGTTCAAGATGAACATGAAATCCTGTGATCATTCGGTCGAGCTTGCTCCGGCGCTGGAAAGGGCATTCCAAATGAACGGCAGTGTTCCCCAGGTTTGACCGCGATGCTGCGGGCGAAAGCCGAAAAGCACGACCCGCCCTTTCCCAAGGCTCACTTCCACCAGCGCTATTTGACCGCGCAGTTTGTCCTCACCCAGCAGCCACCCACTCAGCAACACATTATCTTTAGCATATCGAGCAATAACGCGAACGTTCGCGTCTGCTGCCGCTGTAAAAGCCGAGCTGTTGATGAAGTAAGCAGGAAGCGTTTCCGGGAGTAGCGAGGCAATGGGGTTCTTGTTATCCACTTCGAGTGCGACGATCGACCCGGGACAATAAAACTCCGAAGACCTGACACCCTCAAGCGTATTGCGAATTGGCAGGTTAAACTGCTTGATCGCCAAATCGCAGGAAGCATCAAAACAGATCAGCATCCCACCGTCGCTGACAAACTCTTTCAGGTTTTTCACTCCAGCTTCAGTGATGCCGCCGGTGTACTCCGCGGGTAAAGTCCCTGCGGCATTGCCGGCGACGATCTGCGCGCTCGACTGCGATGGAAGAATAATCGCATCGAATTTCGAGTTGAGTGCTCCCCGCCTCACGTCAACATCGTGTATCGATGAATAAGGAACGTTGAACGTGTCGAAGACGAAACGCGTCCAGCCTTCATCCATGTTACTCATCCAGCTTTTATAGATCCCGACGCGGACTGGATGCTTGAGCGGATTCTTGATCGGGGACTTGTCATCTTGTTTCAAAGTCAGAGCGAGATCGGTCCTGACCTGATTTGCGTCTTTCAGCAAGGTCAGCTTTCTTTCGTTCACCGGTTCTTTGATCGCGACGACTGCCGGCGCCTCAATTCCCATTTGCAGGGTCACAGTCCAACCGGCAACATCGTAGGGGCGCTCGGCCTCTCCTTGGCCGGTTAACCTATTCGGATAGATCTGCGGTTCAAACAGCGCCAGGATATTCGTGCGTTGAGGCTGCGTGAGAAACACGATGTAGCTGCCCGCCGGTACCTCCTGCATCGCAGACGAGTTCAGACTAGCCAATCTTCTGTACGTCCCCACCGGCTCGGCAACTGGATTCGTTCTTCGTATGACTGGTGTTGCTAAAAGAACATGCAGTTCCTGATCGAGTCTGAAAACTTCAATGC
>JBKPJS010000326.1:0-3607 GCA_046730815.1 Acidobacteriota bacterium | reverse complement strand
CGTTCGGGACTGACGCAGCGTTCGGATCAGTGACGCGTCCTTCGATGTTTCCGGTGTTTGCCTGTGATTGGGCGAAGATGGTGATGGAGAGAGACAAAAAGAGCAGGAGCAGGGGGATTCTGAACAGCATGATTTCTTTCCTTTTTTGGACAGGATTACAAGATTTTCATGATTCACAAGATAGATCCCATCCTGTTAATCATGAAAATCCTGTCTATGTTTTAAGCGGGCGCCACAGGGCGCTCAAACGTATTCCGCTCGCAGTTTGCAGCAGGCTCATCACACCCATGTAGCCAAAACCAAAGAAGAATAAAAGCAGAAACGGTATGGTTCCCCACATGTGAAGACGCGCCGAATAAAGGATCGCTAGTAAGAAGTAAACGGCGAAGCTCAACTCGAGCAACGGCAGCAGTCCGCGCTTGCGCTTGTACTTCTTTCGTTTCCATGTGGCATCAGTAAGCTCTTCGACGCGATATTTTGGCGTGCGCACAAATTCCGACTTCACACCGAGCAACGCTTCGAGCACGGCGCGCGCGTTTGAAAATGCCAAACCAATGCCGAGACCCATCACCAGCGGCAAGTGCAACAATCGTGGTGCGCGTTTCTCGTCGAGATACCAAACCGCTGAACCATAAAACAGCACCACCGAGATCGAAGAGAAGAACAGGAGCGGCAGATCCAAAACCATCAGGTGGTAAAACGGCTGGTTATAACGCACAAGCAACAGGGGAAACTGTAAAAAGCTTGCGATGATCATTAACGGATAACTGATATTTCCCGTCAGGCGAAAGAACATTTCCAGCTTGACGCGAAGAGGAAGCGGCGCGAGCCAGATGCGCGGATAAAGCTTCAAACCGACCTGCATCACGCCCTTGGCCCAACGTCGCTGTTGCGCCTTGAAGGCATTGATCTCAACCGGAATCTCGGCGGGCGCTTCTTCGTCGAGCAGGTAAACAAACTTCCAACCCATCAACTGCGCGCGGAAACTCAGGTCAGTATCTTCGGTCAACGTGTCGTGCTGCCAGCCGCCGCTCATCTCGATGGCCTGCCGCCGCCAGATACCCGCCGTGCCGTTGAAGTTGAAAAACCCACCCGTGCGATTGCGCGTGGTCTGTTCCACGACGAAATGTCCGTCGAGCATGATCGTCTGCAAGCGCGTCAGCAGATTGTAACCGCCGTTAATGTGCGCCCAGCGCATCTGCGCGCAACCAACCAGCGGATCTGTGAAGAAGTCGACCAGCTTGCGCAGGCAGTCAGGTTTCGGCACGAAGTCCGCGTCGAAGATCGCGAGCAGCTCGCCCTTTGCCGATTTGTTGCCGTTCTCGAGCGCCCCGGCTTTGAATCCAGTGCGATCTGCACGGTGAATGTAATGAATATCAAAACCCCTCGCGGCGTACTTCGCCACTACCGCTTCTGCCACCCTGGTTGTTTCATCGGTCGAGTCGTCGAGAACTTGAATCTCCAGCTTCTCATGAGGGTAGTCGATTGCAGTCACGGCTTTGAGCAAACGCTCCACGACGTACAGCTCGTTAAAGAGTGGAAGCTGAACTGTAATTCGCGGCAGGTCAGCCTCGGCAAATCTTCCGCTGGGCCGCGGCACGAATTTGCGATAGCGCCAGAAATCAATCACCTGCTTGATACGGTACGCGCCGTAAACGGCAAGCGTGAAGAGAATGGAGAAATAGACGATCAGAACGATCCAATCAAAGGTATCGAGCTTGTAAAGCGGGCTGATATTTCCCCAGGTTTTGTTTACCAGATCATGAAAATACTGTTCGAAAAGGGCTTGAGGCGGCGGCCCCTTAGGGCTAGGCCATGGCGTCGGAGCTGGGGACTGAAAAATCATTCGCGTAAGACTAACATTCAAGCCATTTCAACCACAAAGGCACAAAGACAGTAATAAGTTTTATTCATTTGCCCTTTGTGGTTTACCTGCTAAATGCGGCGCTCGGGCGCACTGTAGTCGCTCGGAGCAGAGGCGATTCTTTCGGGAGAGGCGAGTGTGAATGTCACTTTTGGCCGCGCGGGTCGAGAGTGCCGCAGATTCAACTCAACAATCCCCGGCATCACGTAGAACATCGTCACGCTGCCCAGCAGCGCTCCGGTGAGTAGACGCGAAGTGTGCGTGTTTTCCCAAAAGCCGAAAAACGTAACGCTGAAATCTACTAGGATCGGTATGGCCGCAAGAAGTAACAAGCTTCGAGGAGGCGGGATGGTCGTCTTCAAAGAGCGAATCAGCGGATACAGCAGCAGAGTAAACGCGAAACCGGCATAGACTCCGGTGCAACGCGAACAGACTGCAAACTTATGGCCTGCGATGAAGTAAGAGCGTTCCGGCATTTGATGGCACAACGTGCCAAAGGCACCGTAAATTCCATGAGCCAATTCGCTATGCCCACTCGCCGCAGAGACCGGCGCAACGACGATCAGCGAAACTATTGCCAGCACCGTAAGGGCGCTAATTAACCAAAACACGAACGTGCGACGGTTCTTATTCATTGTCTTTTGTGCTTTTTCGTCGCTTAAAAACGTATTACTGTGTCTGGTCCACCCTCGATGTGCAGTGTATCGACAAAACGAATGTGGCGTGATTCAGTAGTCATCACCACCGAGTGAGTCCGCTTGCCGGAACCAAAGAACCGCACGCCCTTCAATAAAGCGCCATCGGTGACGCCTGTGGCCGCAAAAATAATCTTCTTCCCCGGCGCCAGATCGTCGGTGTCGTAAACCTTGTTGTGATCTTTGATTCCCATCGTCGCCAACCGGTCCAAAACCTCTTCGCGCGACGGCACTTTGTTCTTGTCCACTCCCAACCTGTCAGGATCAAACACTAAACGCGCCTGGATCTCTCCATTCAAACACTTCATCGCAGCCGCTGTGATAACTCCTTCCGGAGCACCGCCGATACCCATCAACGCATGAATGTTTGTGCCCGCAACCGCCGCGGAGATCCCTGCCGAAAGATCGCCGTCGGAGATCAAACGAATACGCGCACCCGCTGCCCTCACGTCGCCTATCAGTTTCTTGTGACGAGAACGGTCGAGCACGATCACCGTTAAGTCTTCAATATCGCGGCCAAGCCGGCGTGCGATGTTCTTCAGGTTGTCTTTCACCGGCGCGTCGATATCCACGACTCCGCGTGACGATGGTCCAACAACGATCTTGTCCATGTAGATGTCAGGAGCGTTGAGCAAGCCACCGCGCTCAGCCGCAGCCAACACCGCAATCGCGTTGTTTGCTCCCAGCGCGCAAAGGTTTGTGCCCTCGAGCGGGTCGACCGCAATATCAACCTCCGGGCACGATTCGGCAATCTCCTCGCCCACGCCAAAGCCGCCTCCGACTTCCTCGCCGATGTAGAGCATAGGCGCCTCGTCACGCTCGCCTTCGCCAATCACCACACGCCCCCGCATGGGCACCGTGTCCATTACTTCCCGCATCGCCTCAACCGCCACGTGATCGGAAAACTTTCGATCACCCTGGCCCATTGTCCTCGCCGCGGCGATGGCGGCGGCTTCACCTACGCGCAAGAAATCCAGGGACAGCTCGCGTTCTGTCCTCAGCTCATCACCCATTCGTTTCAGATCTCCTGGTTGAGGAAGTAATCAGT
>JBKPJS010000325.1:0-2836 GCA_046730815.1 Acidobacteriota bacterium | reverse complement strand
GCCGAACAGAAGATAGAATCTGGGCAGGCGCCAACGAACAACGATAAGTGAGCCAAACACCGCACCGCCAGGTAGGACAAACACCAAAGTCCACGTGAGGTATGCGCCAAAGAGACCGAGAGTTTTGTACATCCATCCTTCGGCGAAAGCGACGGTGGCAAATACGCAGAGACTGAGCAGGCTAAAACCAATGGCTCCCGTGGCGATCGATCGTGCAAGGGAAGGAACGGTCGTCGAAAGATTTTGATTTCGCGAGTGATCAGAATGAACCATGCCCACATTCTAGCGCGCTCGACGAATGCGATTAAGATCGGAAGTCAGTTTTACAGGATTAACACTTACCACATCAATCGTAGAGAGCATAGACGGCAGGACATTATTGAGTTATCACCATCATGTACGCTAGCTTCGAGGGCCGGCCCGTGAATGTGATAGATTATTTCCATGAACCCGCAGAGGCTTATTGAGGTTAATCCACAGAAGATGGGTGGCACGCCTGTTTTTCGCGGTACCCGTGTTCCCATTCAAAACCTGTTCGATTGTCTGGAGGACGGCGAAACAATCGATCAGTTCCTCGATCAGTTTCCAACGGTGACGAAAGAGCAAGTCAACGGGATCCTTGAACTGTCGAAAGAAAGGTTGCTCGATCGTTCTCATCACAGTCGACCAGAATCTGCCATATCAGCAGAATATTCTAGGATTGAACATCGCCATCGTTGTACTCGCGGCGAAGCGAAACAGCTACGCGAGTTTAAAGCCGCTTTTGCCGCAAGCACTGATTGCACTGAATACAATCAGAGCTGGTGACGTGATTCGGATTGCAGCCCTAACGACTTGAGACATCGACCAGCAAGGATTAGATGATCGAGGGTCTTCTATAACACCTCATCCAATATAGATGAGTGTTCGAAAGTGGGATCGTGAGTCCCGCAAGCGAAACTTCAACGCTCTGCTTCTTACCGCTGCATCTTCCTTGATCCTCCAGAATCTAAGCGATTTATCTCCATCACTACGCGGATCGAGCTTGGCACGGACTTTGAAATCGCGAAGCCAGATCGTTGCAACACCTGCCCCGGAGTATCGATTGCCATGCATGACTTAATCTACTGCTTCCGTATGCTGCGCAAGCGGCCTTCATTCACTGTCGTCGCCGTGCTCACGCTTGCCCTGGCTATCGGCGCAAGCACAGCTCTCTTCAGCATCGTCAATGTCGTAGTGCTCAATCCATTTTCTTACAAAGATCCTTCACGGCTGTTCTTCGTCCGTCAGAGTTTGCCGAAGATTGGCGTGCAGGACCAGTTTCGAGCTTCCGGGCCGGAGTTTGTCGACTTTGCGAAGAGTGGAATCTTTGAACGTGTCGCTGCGTTCGAAGGTGTCAGTCGCAATCTTACCGGCAGTGACGAGCCCGAACGAGTCGCCGCAGCGAAAGTGTCAACTGAGTTCTTCAACATGCTCGGCGTAGAACCTTTGATCGGCCGGAGCATTGCTCCCAACGAACAAGGTCCGGATGGCCAGCGAGTGTTGGTGATTAGCTATGCACTGTGGCAACGGCGCTTTGGTGGAGATAAAGCAGTGTTGGGTCAGAAAGTCTTACTGGACGACGAGCCTTTCACGATCATTGGCGTAATGCCTCCGCAATTCAGATTTGACGACGGACAAGCGTGGTTTCCATTTCCGTTTGATTTTGGGCAGACTCAACGAAGCGGTCGCGCGTTCGCGATCGTTGCTCGCATACGTTCCAACAGCGCCGTGGAGCAGGTAAATGCAGCACTGGCCAATCTGGCGCGACAAAACGAACAGGATTTCGGCGGTACAAATCAGGAATACGCAGGCCGAGGAATCCACTTACAGTCGCTTGCCGAGTTTTATTTTGGCCCAGTACGCAAAGCCCTTTTCATATTGCTGGGCGCCGTCGCATTGGTCCTGCTGATCGCGTGCGCCAACATCGCAAACTTACTCCTCGCAAAGTCGATGAGCCGTTCGCACGAAATCGCCATCCGAACTGCGATGGGAGCGAGTCGTGGGCGAATCATCCGACAGATGCTGATCGAAAGTGCCGTATTAGGCTTACTGGGTGGCGGGCTCGGACTGCTGATCGCTTCGTGGGGAACACGCGGCCTGTTAAACCTGATACCCGCCGGCACAATTCCCGCCGGCATGGATGTCACGATGAACGTGCAGGTACTCGTTTTCACGTTAGCCGTATCGCTGCTGACTGCAATCATCTTCGGGTTCTGGCCCGCGATTCAAGGATCCAGAACACAAACACGAGAGGCGTTGCAATCGGCGAGTCAACGAGCAACTGCCGCAACTGGAACTCGACGCGCGCAGAGTGTGCTTGTAGTCGCCGAAGTCGGCCTGTCGCTGATTCTGCTGGTAATGGCGGGTTTGATGATTCGGAGTTTCGCAAAGTTAACGAACATCGATCCAGGGCTGAGCACGACGAACGTCATGTCTATGCGAATCAATCGCTCGCCGGCGAAATCGAAAGACGGCGCTCAGAATGCGGTCTTTTTTCAAAACGTAATTGATCGAGTGAAGACGTTGCCGGGTATTGAAGCAGCCGGGGTTGCTTCCCACATGCCATTTGTTTACACAGAAGATTGGCCCATCACGGTCGAGAGCGTCGCGAATGCCGGACTGCAAACACAAAGCATCGACACGCGTACGGTGAGTGCCGACTACTTTACAACGATGCAAATCCCGTTAGTTGGCGGGCAGTTCTTTTCTTCTGAGGATGGTCCACAGGCGCCGCCCGTCGTGGTTGTGAATCAGGCAATGGCTAACCGCTACTGGCCCAATCAGGATCCGCTTGGAAAGAGAATCAAGATTGGCA
>JBKPJS010000324.1:0-3339 GCA_046730815.1 Acidobacteriota bacterium | reverse complement strand
ATGTTGGACTCTTCCATCCAAACCGTCGAATCGGTAAACCCGCTGAATAGATTGTTGGCTACCCACTTGCTCGTATCGAATATGGCGTCGTTGAAGTCATCAGCCAGCAGCACTGTTTCCGAGGTTGGTGTCGGTGTCGGCGTTGGAGCTGGTGTCGGCGTCGGCGTTGGAGTTGGTGTCGGCGTTGGTGTCGGCGTTGGTGTCGGCGTCGGAGTTGGTGTCGGTGTTGGCGTTGGTGTCGGCGTCGGTGTCGGCGCCGTGACCGAGACTGCGAAGCGCGATATTGGACCAACGGCAGTTTGGTTTGCCATTGTCTTACCCACTATCTGCCAGTAGTAAGTGCCACCAAGCTGCAACCCTGACACTATGTAGCTCTCTGAAGCACCTGATCCGAGAGTGCCGGTTATTAAGTCCGATGCCACCAGAGACAGGTTAGTGTCGCTGGTACCAAGATAGACATCGTACTTGTGTGCCCACGGTCCGCCTTCCCAAACCAGATTTACTGTCCCGCTTGGAACAGTGCTGTCGAGAGTAGGTGATAGATAAATTGGAGCCATGGGAGGTAGCGGCACAAACGGTTCATATTCTGTTGCCGAGTTCCACTTCCGGTTAAACTGATCAACGAACCACTGGAAAAACCATCCCTTGGTGGTGAAGTAGTTGTGATCTTCCTCATAGTTGAACGACCCCGTACTCCAATTGGATGATCCGAAGATCGTTAAGCCACGGCTATACAGCGACACAGATTTCTGATGGTTCAGACCCAGATGCTTGCGCATACGAATCTGAACCCCGGCCGCATACATTCGATCTATGTTGTAAGCGTCGGTAAATTCCGATCCAAGTCTGCTTGCATCAAAGCGGTATTCCTTAGGTTCAGCAAGCAAACGCACGGGTACCCCACGAGCCACTGCTCTAATCAACGCCTCGCAGATACTGATATCCGTCACTCGGTACATCGTGAGATCAATCTTCTGCGTCTCCCGATCAATCTCCGCAATGGTGCGTGCGCCATAGTCCTCCGCCGCGCTCACGTTAGGCACAAAGTTGACTGCTTGATCGATCGAAAAAGTGGGATACTTGCGCGTCAATGGACCAGAGATGTTTGCATAATTTCCGTAAAGAGTCGTGTTCGTCCAGTTGTCGTCATAACGTGTCTTGAAGCTGTTCACGACTGTCAGGTCGTCGCTAAAGTACCACGCACCATCAACGTAGTTCTGAAACGGGATGTAAGGGAATACGTCGGCCTCACCGAAATTGGAGCCAGTGAAGACGACCTTGTTCTGGCCGGCGAATATCATGGCCTTCGCATGAAGAATGCCATCACCGAGTTTGTACCGCATGGGGATGCCCGCTGCCTGGAACTTATCAAGGAAAATTTTGTTGTCCGGAAACTTCTCATTCGCCCGTGGTTCGACCGTGATACGGACTGGGACACCTGCTTGGTACCGACTGATAATGGCATCGGCAAGAGTAGGAAGCGCGAGGAAATAAAACTCCATGTCTATTCCGACGTTTTCGGAGTGGACAGCCTGCAGTAGAGGGTCGTAGCAGTTCTCAAATGAGGGATCGCAAAGCCTCTCCTGTGCGGAGGCCGGTTGAGCAGTAAAAAGACAAAAAACAACAACGCACCAGAAAGTGAATGTCAAACGGGTTTTGATGATCATGCCCGAATTTATTCCGACCGAACAGCCCGTTAAGGGCTCCCACACATAACATACTGGAGGAACAAGTGTCCCTGCTTTCTGTTGCCGTTAGACTCGTTTGTAAGACCTTATCTTATTGAGGTGAAGAAAGTCTTTCAAGGTTGTTTCGAAGCGTGTCGTTTGATATAGACACGGAAGATTAGGGCTGCTTCCGCGCCTCATCGGCTACTGCAAACTCAACAGCACCAGAATCTCGCCTTTGCCTTTGGCCAGCGGCTCGAGTGCTTTGCGAACGATTGTGCCGGGACGGTGAATCTGTACGCCACCGACACTGACTGGTTCGGATTTCATCGCCATGCCGGGAATGTCGCTCGTGACCAGCAGATCCCCGATCTGAATCGCCGCGCGATTGGCATCGACTTTCACTCGGACGCGCCCGGTGGTCGCAACCGGCACTTTGCCTGCGCCGCCTTCACCAAGCGTGATCCCCGGCTGCGAAGAGATCACTCCGGCCACGCGCGTGTCGTACGCTGCGGTTGATGAGACGACTTGATTGGATTTGGTTGGATCGAGAACTACGACCGTGCCGGCTGCGAGTTGTTCAGTCGCAGGTACCCATTCGGCGACATCCTGGTACTTGGCGCTAAGATTGCCATCAACAGTCACATTTCCGGTGAACTTGCCATTACCGTTGACATGAAGTTTTTCAGTTGGGGAGGAGTTGCCGATGCCGACATTCCCGGTTCGATCTATGGTGAGTCGGGCACCTTCGTCTGCCCAGCCATCACCGCGCTGGACGATGTGGAATAGCCCTCCCACACCTGTGCTGATTGCCCACCGCTTGTTATCGTCACTTGAGTAGTAGAAGCGGACTGCATCGGATGTCGCCCCAATGGATATCGGCTTTACTATGCTCAGGTCCACGCCGGATGGCGAAATCACAAGCTGTCCCGTACTGATCACCTGAAAGTCGGTGTACGCGCTGCCGGCCGTATTAGTCAGTCGTAACTGTGGGTTTGACGCATCGAGTACGTCCAGCTTTTTGTTAGGGCTCGTCGTCCCGATACCAACATTGCCGCTGCTCGGAAACGTGTTCGTTTGCGCCGCAACGCCACTAGCAACGATCGTTATGAAGCTAATTGTAAACGCGAATTTCCTCGCGGTGCTAAAGAAAGTGCAGAAGGATCTGAGATTGGTTTTCACGTGAGTCCTCTTTCGTTAGAGGCAGAATGCTTAAAGCAATGCTGCGCGTTGATTGATTGAGTTCTTCCCCAGTGGAAGAAATATGACGGCTGGAAGCGGCGAGAGCGCTGCTCAGCAGACTCGGGATTCATCCTCGCTTAACGTAGCGCGGCGCGCATAATAGTGCGGTTCCGCGCGTCTTCAAGCGTCCAAAAATACGGTTAGGATTCTCGATAGTGTTTTCATAACCCAATTAATACGATTGCATGCTTCTCATGAGTCTTCGCAGCCGTCAGAACCGATCCAATTTCAAAAAGAATCAGCCCGCGCTTTTTTTTGGCCCAAGCGAAAATAATTGTGCTATGGTGCGGTCACGCCTCCAAAAAGAAGCGGGCCGACTTGTGCAGCAACACGAAGTCAGCCCTAAACCGTCAACCCTTTTACGAGAAAGGTTGAAGATTATGTCTACGCATGTTAGCGCAACAGCGCTTGAAGAAACACCTCACGAAAC
>JBKPJS010000323.1:0-5639 GCA_046730815.1 Acidobacteriota bacterium | reverse complement strand
TCTGCAAATCCTGTATCTTTTATTTGTGCCTCAGGATCGCTTCATCAACCAACGCAAGAACGCCTGGCAGCGGCTCGAGGATTTGCTCAAACTGCTCGATACTGCTTCACTGCGGCGTTTGCGACGCGAAGAAGTTCGCGAACTGGGCCGCATCTATCGTCGCACTGCTTCGGATCTCGCTATTGCACGCGCCGAGTCGCGCGATCCGCGACTGATTAATTACCTGAACAGCCTCGTCATTCGCGCGCATGGGCGCATCTACCGCGCCGATGCTCAGGGCGGCAAACGAATTCGTCACTTCTTTACTCGCGAACTACCACAAACGTTTCGTCGCACCTGGCGTTACACACTACTCTCATTCTCCGTCTTCGCCGTCTTCGCGATGTTCGGCTTTGTCGGCACACGCTACGATCCGGAGTTTTCAGAGCTCGTCGGCGTCAACCCTGCTTTCCGTGAAATCTACATCGAAACCAAAACGCACTGGTGGGAATCGCTGAATGAGGGGAACCAGGTAGGCGCGAGCGCAATCATGACCAACAACATTCAGGTCACGATCTACACGTTCGCATTTGGCGCCACTTGTGGCATCGGCACTCTCTTCTATCTTGCTCTTAACGGCGCCAACATTGCTTCCGTGCTCGCACTCACTTACCGCGCAGGCTTCGGAAATGATCTCGTGACGTTCATGGTTGGGCATGGAGTGGTTGAACTTTCGTGCATCTTCATTGCCGGAGGCGCGGGACTGCTGATTGGCAGTGCCATGATCATGCCCGGGAATCTTACTCGAGCGGATGCGCTTCGGACCCGAGGTATGGAAGCCGTGCGATTGATGATGGGAGTTGCGCTCTTACTCGTGGTTGCCGGGATTATCGAGGGGTTCATTTCGCCCGCGCCAATCGATCCGAGAATCAAGTACACCATCGCCGGCATCACTGGTATCGCCCTGTACTCCTACTTGCTGCTTGTTGGTCATGACAAGTGATTCACAGCAGCCCGCGTTCCTTCACTCGCAGGTACGACTCCAACAAAGCAGGCGCCAACGCCGCCGCGGTAACGTCAAGCGCCAAACCCCCAAGCGACTCAACCAGGCGCAGCGCTGCTTCACGATGATGAATGATCTCTTCCGCCACTGACTGAGTGAATACATCGCGAACTGACGAAGGACTTTCACGTACAACTGCTTTCAGATCCCTGTCTGCGATCGTAACGACGAGAGGCAAGTGGCGCGGGCGCAAAATGTGAAGTGAAGTCAGCAACTCCTTCGAGCCCTCTTCGTCAACCAGGTCAGTCAACAAGACAACCAGCGCGCGGCGTTTGCTGTTTGCGGCAATAAACTCAAACGCGTGCGGATAAGAGGGCTCGATCATCTCAGGCTCGACGGCGTGTAGCGCTTCGAGCGCGGCTTCGATGTGATCGCGGCCGCGACTCGGCGGCAGATAGCTCTTGATCCGGCGGCCAAACACCACTAGTCCGGCGTTGTCGCCAGCTCGTGCAGCAGCCGAAAACAACGCCAGCGTTGCGTGTACTGCTGAATCAAGCTTTGTTTCCTGTTCGATGCGCGCCGTCATGAGGCGACCGGCGTCAAGTGCTATCAGGATTGTTTGATCGCGCTCGATCTGGTATTGCCGCGTCGTAAGTTTTCCGCGTCGCGCCGTCGCCGTCCAGGAAATGTGTCGCAGCTCATCGCCACGAACGTAGTCGCGCATCGATTCAAATTCGCGACCCTCACCACGCCACGAAGTTTTCCGATGTGAGGAGACAACTGAGCGGGCGCCGAGTGCTTTTAACTCCGCCTCGCGCGCGCGTCGCATGTTGGGATAAACCTTGACCGTCGCCGGCTCGCCGATGTTGATTTGACACCAGATCAACCTGAAGCGCGATCGAAAACGCAGTGCCGTCTGTCCAAATTCGAAGCGGCCGCGCCGTGGTGGTCTAACACCGTAGATGAGCGTGGCAGTGCGTTGTGCTTCCACTAAGATCCGGCCCTCGCGCACACCGCTCAAAATCATTTGCGGCGGATATTCGTCTTTGACGCTTAGTAGAATGGATTTATTAGTAGCGTTTTGAATGTGGATTCTTACTTCAGTCTCCGCGCCCATGGCGAAGCGGCTGCCAAACTCCCGCGAGATCGTCACGCCTTTCGGAAGACTACAGAATCTCGATTCGAGGACAGCGGCAGTGAGGAGCAGGACGTTGTAGGCAAGCGCGACCCAATGCAGCCACGGACGTTCCCACGATAACGACAAAGGAACGAAACCCAGTGCAACGAGAAAGTAGAAGAGTCTGGTAAAAACAAAGCGCAAGGTCTACCTGGGAACTTCCGCCGACTTCAAAATATCGGTGATTACGGAATCGGGTGTGACGCCGTCGAGCTCCGCCTCCGCACGCAAGGTCAAACGGTGACGGAGGACCGGCAGGGCAACGTCGCGCACGTCGTCGGGAGTGGCAAACTCCCGCCCACGAATTGCCGCCAACGCTTTCGAACAAAGTAGCAACGCCACTGACGCTCGCGGACTTGCGCCATAATGAATGAACGGATGCGCGCGCGTCCGGCGCACGAGATCTACTGCGTAGTGCTGAACGCCTGGTTCCATTCGTGCTTCAGCAACTTCGGCGCGGCAAAGAGCAATAGCATGCGGATCGGTGAGTGGTTTTATATCGACCTGGTCCAAGCGTTTTGAATTGAAACCTGCGTCCCAGCGCGCCAGCACTTCACGCTCGTCTTGTTCGCCTGGATAGCCGAGCAATATTTTGAGTTGGAAGCGATCGAGCTGCGCCTCAGGCAACGGATAAGTTCCTTCGTACTCGATGGGATTCTCGGTTGCCAACACTGTGAAGATCGTCGGCAACGGATATGCTTCGCCGTCGATCGTGACCTGACGTTCTTCCATTGCCTCTAACAGTGCGGCCTGCGTTTTTGGCGGCGTGCGATTTATCTCGTCGGCGAGAAGAATGTCCGTGAATATCGGACCACGGCGCAGGTTGAAACTCGAAGTCGCGATGTTGAAAATGTTAGTGCCGGTTATGTCGGAAGGCATGAGGTCAGGCGTGAATTGAATGCGACTGAAGCTGGCATTGATGATTCGCGACAGCGTTTTGACCGCCAGCGTTTTAGCAGTGCCGGGCACGCCTTCGATCAGTGCATGGCCCTCCGCCAGCAACGCGATCAGGATCTGTTCGATCGCGTCGTGTTGTCCGACGATTACTTTGGATAATTCATTGCGGATGTGTTCGACAGTGGAGGCAACAGTCTCGGGCATGGTTGTCCGTAATCGTAAGTTAGTCCGGGGCTGTTTGACAGGATTAAGAAGATTTTCAGAATTTACCGGATGGATCTTGTAAATCCTGCAAATCCTGCAATCCTGTCAAACAGTTTCAAAGTACAGACATCAACGCGCAAAGGTCAAATGTTTTCTGCTGCTTGTCGCACTTCGCGGGAGCGCATGCGCAAGCCCAGATCTCTTTCCACCCCGCGCAGGCGTCGCACGAGATCGATCGACTGCCGCCAATTGATGGGTTCACCGTTGATGGCGTCTTCGCATTGACGCATCAGCGTCTCGAGCTTCTGTCGATCGATTGTCGAGCGTGCTGCTATGCGAGCAGCGATCTCCGAGCGCGAGCTGTTGTAATCCACGCCGGCATATCGCGCGAGCACGCGACGCGTTCGTGTGTAGATGTTTTCGATGGCCAGATCGAACGCACGGGAACGCTCCTGCAGCTCGGCCATCGAGGCCACAAACTCCAGGCTCGAACGACGATCAACTTGCGGTAACGGCAGAGGGCGTCCGAACCGGCGCGCATTCGTCCAGAGGATCAGTAGCACCACAAGAATTGCCTGCGCCGCGAGAGCCAAAACGGGCGTGCCGGCAAAGTAATGAGCAAAAGCGTTTTGCGTAATGCCCCTGCCTTGATGATATTCGTCGAAAGCGATGAGCCCCTCTCGACCTGCCAGAGTATTGATTGCGAGTTGCAAATTGTCATTTAGCCTGATGCCGGCGTTCGTGACGATGTAAGGATCGCTGAGCACAACGATACGGCCAAGACCATAGGAGTAGTCGACCAGCAATGCTCCATTTTGATCGGCAATGTGCATGATTGGAGCGGTAGACCCCGACGCCGTCGGCTCCGGTTGCGGTACGTCAGCAGAGAACTCATCCGGATCAAACTCCTCATCTTGCTCTCCCGGGCCCACGATAGTGAGTCGCGAAGCAAAACGTGAAGGCATTACCGTGTCGACGCCACGCGTTAGCAGCGTCGGCTGCACTGGTTTCAGTGCGGTTACATTCTCCGTCATCTGCGAAGCATCGGCAGGGTTGACGTCAAGAGTTACAAAACCCAACTCTTTCCAACTGATGGTCCATCCGCCGGAGTTTGGCAAAAGCTCCCGATCAAACACACGATCGATAAGGACGAAACGGCCACCTCGCGCTACCCACTGAAGTAAAGCCGTTGCTTCATCTTCTGAAAAAGAGACTCGCGTTTGGCCCACTACTACAAACGTATTGACCAACTGCCCTGAGCCACCCAGAAGTTTTTCAGGAGCTTCGCGCCAGCGAATAACTTTGTAACCCGATTCGTTGAGGAAGTCGTGAAGCGCTCGCGTGCCTGTTGGTCCTGAATGATAAGTAGAACGATTCGGGTTAATCTCGTGATCTTCAGTTTTCTCCTCCTTGACGTAGGTGAGGGTGTTAAGAACGACGAGCAAGCCGATGATGACTACAAACGTCAGAATGATGGTGAGTCGCTGGCGCATCGTGAGTTAATTTCCGGTCTGCAATGCTGCGAGATAGCCGGCACGAAAATCCTGCCAGTCGTTTGGAGTTGCTTGCGCGAAACCGTACCAGTGACGCTCGAAGCTGTCGGTGAGCCCTCTCATTCTTGAATGGAGATGAGGAGCGTTTCTGAGAGAGTTCAGATAATCGCGATTGGTTTTATGTTGGGCCAGGCTAATCAATTTCCGATCGCCGAGCTCTACGAGCAGCGCGATGTAGGCTTTGCGAATGGCTGCTCGCAGATCGCCGTTGCGCGCGAGGGTTTCAGCCTCAGAAAGTAAATCGGTCGCCGTTTGGTCGGGCTCGAGCCTTTCGCCGAGAACGATTCGCGCTTTTCGCTTCTTCGGAGTCTTCTCTTTCCGCGAACGCTTGAATCTCTTGAATAGAATCTTGATGACGTAAATAACCAGGGCCAATGCGGCAAGGATTACGAGGATCTGCGCAATCAGGCTAATTAAATTCGCGCGGCCTGATTCCATCGGAGCACGCTTGGGGAAGAGCTTCTGGAGCCAGCGCAAAAAATCCTGTATTAAACGAGTGAACGCGTTTGGACCTCGCGCTCCGGTCGCATATTCCGGACGGGCGAGAATACTTTCGAGTCTGCTCTTCGCCCAGCCTTTACTCTCCGTCGGCGCAGCGGCGTCCTGACGCTCCGTGATACGTGCTTCGATGGTCTGTAGTTTTTCGAGTAGTTGCCGGAGCTTTTCGGGTCGATCCGCCGACTCCTTCAGCTCTTTTAGATCCTTGTAGAGCCACGTGTTGTCGACCTCACAAACGCCTTCAGGCGATTCGACAGTCTCGTGCTCAGGCAAGGCAGCTTGAATACCCTCGATCGTGCGTTCGAAGCGACTCTCATAAGTGGTCGTA
>JBKPJS010000322.1:0-3338 GCA_046730815.1 Acidobacteriota bacterium | reverse complement strand
CAGTCCTTACGGCTATTCGACTTATCGCGGGAGCTAAGCGTTCGCCGAACATCATGATCATAGATCCCACGCTGAGTGAGTGGCTCAACCTGCTATTTCGCTGGATACACGTCTTTGCCGGCATCATGTGGGTCGGCACTACTTACTACTTCACTTGGCTCGACGCGCGGCTGACCGAAGAAGAAAAGGCGGTTGCTAACACGGGCGTTGTGCCTCAGGTGTGGATGGTCCATAGCGGTGGCTTCTACGTGGTCGAGAAACGCAAGGTGCCCGACCTCGCTTCGCGCACGTTGCACTGGTTTCGCTGGGAGGCCGCGACGACGTGGCTCAGCGGCTTCGCGTTGCTGGTTCTTATCTATTACCTCGGCGGCGGCGCGTTGATCGATCCTGACGTGCGCGACATCAGTTTAGGAGCGGCCGTCGGCATTGGCATCGGGGTAATTGTCGCGTGTGGGTTTGTGTACGATGTGATGATGATGTCGCCGTTGGGCCGGCAGGAAAAAATATTCGCGGCAGTCGCTTACGTTCTCATCGTTATCGTGGCTTTTGGATTGACGAGAGTCTTCAGTGCGCGCGCTGCTTACATACACGTGGGCGCAATCTTCGGCACGATCATGGCGGCGAACGTTTGGATGCACATTCTACCGGCGCAGAAACGGATGATCGCGGCGCTCAAGGAAGGTCGCAAACCTGACGAGCGACTCTCAGCACAGGCCAAGTTGCGTTCCAAACAGAATACTTTCATGGCGGTGCCGGTCGTGTTCATCATGATCAGCAACCACTATCCGGGAGTAACCTACGGCGATCGGTACAACTGGATCATCCTGTCGGTGCTGGTGCTGCTCGGCTGGATCGCCGCGAAGTTCATTCGACGAGCCTGAGACGAATCGTGCCGCGTGCCAACCCCCCAAACCTCATCGACCAACTCGATGAGCTGAAAAATCAATTTGAACCCAAGATCGCGCAGCGCATTCTGCGTTTGATTGATCAACTCTCGCGCAAAAATCTCAACGACACTGATTCCCTCTTTCGCTATCACGAGACTCTTCTGTTCCTGCGCGCCTATCCGCAGAACGCGTCAATCGTGCGCGCCACTGAAAACCAATTGCGTGGCTTTGCGGAACGAGTCTCGGCACTACGCGAACAAGATGTCGATCTCTCACCACTCGAAGAGCCCGAAGTCTCGGGCATTGCCGGAACTTCGGTAGTTGACACGTTCAGTTTCTACATCGTGGGTTGGCTGTTGCAACAGCACGCATCGCAAGCGGCTCTCGATTGGGAGTGGTTCGAGGACGAGAATCGTCTGGCTGAGACATGGCCGCGATTTATGCCGCTGCTGGAAGAAGATGCGTTCGTGGAGGCTAACATTCCCTATCGCGAATGGTTGCGTGCCGCGCGTGGACGCAGCACTGAGCTGGCATGGCTGTTTGAGCGCGTGAACAAACTACCGCGATCCGACAAAGAACGCGCGGAGCTTTGGGATTCGCAGCAGCTCTACGTGCGTTGGACACCAGGGTTTAACGCATCGCGCACCGGAATGCGCGTGGCCACGAGGAAGTTGTTTTACCATCACAGTCCGTTAATTCAACGCCGCGATATTGATCTGAGTAGGGAGCTGGTCCAACCCTCACCACCGCTGCAAAAGTTGTCGCAAAAACAAGGTGAGAAGGCGCTCGACGTGGCGCGGGAGGCATCGACGATTCGCTACCGCGAGCTTTACGGTTTCACGCACGGGGATCCACGATACGTTTACCGCACTGAGTTGGGTCGTGGTGTCGAACTCTTTCTCATGGGCTTGCCGGCCGAAAGACGTTTGCCCCTGCGTGCTTATCACGCTGCGATGATCTACAAGAACGGTGTTCCCGTCGGCTACTTCGAAGGGCTGTCGCTCTTCGAACGCATGGAAAGCGGATTCAACTTGTACTACACGTTCCGCGATGGTGAAACGGCGTGGCTGTACGCGAAGACGCTCAACGTGATGCGTCACTTCGCCGGCTCGACTGCTTTCTCGCTCGATCCTTACCAGGTTGGGTACGAGAATGAGGAAGGAATCGAGTCGGGAGCGTTCTGGTTTTATCGCAAGCTGGGCTTCAGGCCCGTGCGCAAAGATGTGTTGCAACTGGCATTGAGAGAGGAACAGAAGATCGCGTCGCGAAAGGGATATCGAACGCCAGCCACAACGCTGCGTAAGCTGGCCCAGAGTCCAATGATCTTTGAGTTGAATAGTGAGCGGCGCGGTGATTGGGATCGCTTTCAAGTGCGAAAGATCGGCTTTCGAGCACAGCGCCAGAAAGAAATGCATTTTGCGGCGGTTCTATCGTTAATCCCGGATTTGAAGCGTTGGAGCGGTGATGAGAAGAAGTTGCTGTCGCGAATTGTTCGGGCGAAGACAGGCGCTGAAGAAACGACGTACCTGAAGTTGATGCAGAGCCATAAGCGCCTGCGAGAACAGATCATCAAGCTTGGATCTTGATCCACAGATTACGCAGATTACACAGAATCTGTGAAATCTGTGGAAAAACAGTTCGCGATCTGGTGCTCTAAAATCTTCTCTTCTGAAAAGTTCTCGAGCTTACTGAAATACTCAGCTTCGCGATCCAACGCATCACGCGGCACGAGGCCCACAATCTCTGTGCTCTGAATTTCAAAACCCAGACGATCCGCCTCACGACGCACCGCATTGTAAGCGGCAGTCATTCCTGTCACTTCGTAATTCACGAGGTTCATCGATACCTGGACCAGGCCGCGCGTGTGCAAGCGAAATCCCAACGCTTTTACAAACGGCAAACCACCGCTACGTGCCCTGATTGTCCGCGCGATCTGCCGCGCGATCGCGATGTCGCTGCTGCGAAGAATCACGTTGAACGCGATCAGAAACGGCCGCGCGCCTATTGCGATCGCGCCGGCAGAATCGTGAACCTGCGGCAATCCTTCGTCGGGCGCACGCTCAGGATTGGTTGTGATCTGTTCGCGGAGGACTTCGAGCGCTCCACGACGAACATCTTCAAGGTTCAGTCGTTCCGGACGCAGCGCGGCTCGTTCGTAGTAATACACCGGTATCGAGAGCTCATGTGCGATTATCTTGCCCGCGGCATGAGCGAGCCGCACGCAGTGGTCCATGGTTACGCCGCGCACGGGAACGAACGGCAAAACATCAGTGGCGCCCAGTCGCGGGTGCTCGCCTTGATGCGCGCGCATATCGATAAGCTCTGACGCACGCTTCACTGCATTTACTGCCGCATCAACAACCTTTTCCGGCGTCGCGATAAACGTGATCACGGAACGATTGTGATCCGGATCGATGTGCGTATCGAGCACGCACGCCGTTTCGACGGCAG
>JBKPJS010000321.1:0-2959 GCA_046730815.1 Acidobacteriota bacterium | reverse complement strand
CTCGGTGCGTCGGAGGCGGTTAATTAAGCCGTGGCTGGGGAGCCTAGCCTACGTCAATTTTGAACAGTTTAATTTTGGAATTGAGAGTGGTTGCCTTTATTCCAAGGAGCCTTGCTGCCTTCGCCTGGTTTCCACCAGTTTCCGCCAGCGCCATCTTGATCAGGTGGGTCTCGAACCGCTGCACTTCATCGTAGAAATCAATTCCGCCGAGAATGTCCAGCGGTTTGAGTCTGGTTGCTTCCTCAGTGAAAGACTTATCACGTGCCAGCGTCTCTGCTTCTGCCAAGAGTGCGTCAGCCAAATCGACAACCCTTTGAATGCGGTCTCGATCCGGTCGCTCAGCGAGTTTCAAACGCACCGCTCGTTCAGGCAGTTGGCCGACACCTGAGTGTCTCAAGTTGTCGGTTTCCATCACAGCTGCTTGATCGACGTTCATCAATACTCCCCTTTCGGAACTGGACCTCTTAATACGAGAACACCAGCCTCCGAAAATCCGTGACAAAAATTTTTTCGATGAAAAAACCATCCACAGATTACACAGAATTATGTAATCGGTAGATGGTTCTTTATGGTGCGGATGAGAGGACTTGAACCTCCACGATGTCACCATCACAGGCTTCTGAGACCTGCGCGTCTGCCAGTTCCGCCACATCCGCAAATGTCGGGAACGTCATTATGCGAATGCATCTGGAGGGTGTCAAGAATGGCTATCGGCGCCAGCGCCCATCACGATCACGATCGCGACGCCGCTCTCGCCGGCTTCTCTCGAAGTCCCGATCCCTGCGATTGCGTCGGAATATACGGCTTGTTAGCGATATGCGGCGATTCGGGCCACGGCCATCCCAGCGGCCGTCGCGGGCGTCGTGACAGTTAACAAATTTGGCACACTTCTTATCCATGCGCGAGACTCTGCGACCACGTCCCTGACCCATAGCATCGGACGACACACTCAACGTCGTTACGAGCGCCAGCATTAAAATTCCAAACACCTTTCTCAAACTTAAACGTTTCATAAAGTTCCTCCTTGAAAACCACAGCTCCAATGAGGTACAAGGGGCTCAAATTGCACTGAATCACCATACCATCAAACTTGATGCCCCTTCTACCACCTTCCGCTGTCTGGGGTATTATGATTCCGTATCAATCTGGTTGCTGAGTCTCTATGGAAAATCTGGAAGGTGAACTGGCAGCACGATTTACGCACGTCCGCGCCCAGATTGCGGCGGCGGCCCAGCGCTGCGGCCGTTCACCGGACGAGGTGAAACTCATTGCCATCAGCAAGACCCATCCGGCCTCGGCTGTAAAGGAACTGATCGAGCTTGGAGCAACAGACGTTGGCGAGAATCGCGTCCAGGAGGCGGAAGCTAAAATTGAGGAAGTCGGGCGCGATAGGGTGCAGTGGCATCTCGTGGGACACCTTCAGGCAAATAAGGCCAAACGTGCGGTCAGCTTGTTTGATGTCATCCACTCTCTCGACTCGATAGACCTGGCGCGGCGTCTCGATCGGTTGTGTCTCGAGAAACAAAGAGAACGTCTGTCCGTACTAATTCAGGTAGACTTGGGCCATGAAGAGACGAAGTCGGGGATTGAAGAAGCGGCGTTGGAAGAGTTGGCAGAAAGTCTCGGATCGCTTGCTAGGATCCATCTGATCGGGTTGATGACGTTGCCGCCTTTTTTCGACGACGCGGAACAGAGTCGTCCCTTCTTTCGACGGCTCCGCGAGTTGCGAGATGAGCTTTCCGCTCAAGGAGCGTTTGGCAATCGAAAAGGGGAACTGTCGATGGGTATGACACACGATTTCGCAGTTGCGATCGAAGAGGGAGCTACGATGGTACGCGTTGGCACAGCGATATTCGGCGAACGCGTCGCCGGTTACTAAAAATTATGCTCATTATTAGTCGCACCTTCTTGTTTTTGAACTGGGCCATCTCGGCGATTATTGTCGGCGTCATAGTGATCATGGTGCTTCGTTTGATTGCGGATGCCATGGATTTGAATCCGTTTGGATGGATTTCGCGCACGCTGCGCCGGCTCACCGACGGATTCATAACTCCCGTGCGCGGCGGGTTGCGCGGGTTCGGCGCCGATCCAAAATTTGCTCCCCTCGTAGTGATCCTGATAGCGATACTTCTGGGTTATTTCGTTTTGCAATTGGTCGGAACTATCGGGAGCACGCTCGTGGGTGTATTGCAGAGTGTGCAGAGTGGCGCAGTGATTACAGCAATTGGTTTTATTCTTTACGGCTTACTTTCAATTTACATACTGCTGATTATCATTCGTATCGTTTTCTCGTGGGCGATGATTAGCTACACAAATCGCATCATGCGGTTTTTGGTCGATGTGACCGAGCCATTGCTGGGTCCTTTGCGGCGAATCATTCCACCACTCGGGTGGATGGACATTTCTCCCATCGTGGCCTTTTTTATCCTTTGGCTTTTCCAGGCGGCAGTCGCCGGAACGTTACTGCGAGGCGCACAGTTGCAGTCGTTTTGAGCCGCAAATGCGGGCAGATAAACGCTAATCAGCGAAATTCTGCGTTTGACCTGCGGCTAATTACAAATGGAGATCGAGAGAGTTTCGCATTACAGAATACTCGAAAAGCTCGGTGCGGGCGGGATGGGCGTGGTCTATCTTGCCGAAGACATGAAGCTTGGACGTAAAGTCGCCATCAAAATTCTCAGTCAGGAATATACGACTAACAAAGATCGACTGCATCGGTTCGAGCAGGAAGCCTCAGCGGCGTCTAATCTAAATCATCCAAACATTCTCACAATTCACGAAGTCGGAGACGACGATGGCCGCCATTACATTGCCACCGAATTCATCGACGGCGTCACGCTGCGTCGTAAGGCAGCGGCCTCACAACTCCAGACGCCCGAGATCCTAGACATCGCGATCCAGGTTGCCGGCGCCCTCGAAGAAGCGCACGGCGCCGGCATCGTTCACCGCGACATTAAGC
>JBKPJS010000320.1:0-4297 GCA_046730815.1 Acidobacteriota bacterium | reverse complement strand
AAGATGTTGAGCCATCCCGGCGAGTTTCCCATCGACAACCTCGGGGAGCTCAATGTGAAGTTACTCGCACCATTGTTGGATACGACGACGACCCTGGATCCGGAGTTTCTTGAGCCCTACGAATACGCAGCAATCGTATTGCCGTCAGTCGACCCGCCCGAGGCGATTCGCATCGCTCAGAAAGGCATTCAGGCGAATCCGAATGCATGGAGGCTCTATCACCACCTCGGCTACATCTACTGGCAGCAGCATGATTACGAGGCCGCAAGTGAAACGTACGGCCGCGGAGCGCAGATCCAGGGAGCGCCAGCCTGGATGCAGGCGATGAAAGCAAAGATGGCCGCCGAAGGCGGTAGTCGCTCGACAGCACGCGAGATCTACACGCGCATGTACGAGCAATCCACTGACGACCAGATCAGGGACATGGCTCGTAAACATCTGCTCCAACTTGATTCATTGGACCATCAGGATGGTCTACGAAAACTGCTGACTGCGTATAAAGCACGTATCGGAAAATGTCCGGAGTCATGGAAAGAACTCGAGCAGATTTTCCGGGTGCTCCGTGTGCCGGTTGACACATCCGGCGCCCCTCTGGATCCGGTGGGTGTGCCTTACATCCTGAAATCCGGGACGTGCGAAGTTGCCGCGGACCCGAAGTCGCAGATTCCGGGGAAATGAATATATGCCGGTTATCGAAATCACAAACCTGACGAAGGACTACGAAGTGGGCTTTTGGCGCAAACGCAAAGTGCGCGCGCTCGACGACCTCTCGTTGTCAATTGATCGTGGTCAGATCTTCGGCTTCCTCGGCGCAAACGGCGCGGGCAAAACCACCACTCTGAAGCTTCTCATGCGCCTGATCTTTCCTACTACCGGCACCGCGCGGATTTTGGATCGCGACATCCAGGACGTGAGCATGCACGAACGCATTGGCTATCTGCCTGAGAACCCATACTTCTACGACTATCTTACGGCGCGTGAGTTTCTCGATTACTGCGCCGAAATCTTCGGCTTTCCCCCCGCTGAGCGAAAGAGGCGGGCAGCGGATCTGCTGGCGCGCGTCAAACTCGACGAGAAGCGCTGGGATACACAATTGAGAAAGTTTTCGAAAGGCATGCTTCAGCGAGTCGGCCTGGCCCAATCGCTGATAAACGATCCGGAGATAGTTTTTCTCGACGAGCCCATGAGTGGTCTCGATCCGGTTGGTCGCCGTGAAGTGCGCGACCTGATTGCCGCACTGCGTGACGAAGGCAAGACGGTGTTCATGTGTTCGCACATTCTTTCTGACATCGAAGTGTTGTGCGATCGAGTTGCTATTCTTAAACGAGGCCGGCTGGCTCAGGTCGGATATCTCGACGAGTTGCGCCGCACGACTGAAGGTCCAAACCGCATGGAAGTCATGGCCAACGGCACTGACGCCGAGACGTTGAGTCAGTATCTTCCTAAAACAGAAATAACGCCGACGCCAAGAGGTCTGCGAATCGAAGTAGCTTCCGAAGATGAGATTGATGAAGTGTTGGCAGGGTTGCGGAAAGCAGGTGGGAAGATTGTTTCCGTTCAACCAATCAAGCAATCGCTCGAAGAACTGTTTCTGAATTGATCGCCGCAAAGAGCACAAAAGGCACAAAGGCTTCAGCAGCCTGTGTGCCTTTTTGTTTGTAGTCAGACCTACTCTTTAAACTTAAATCCCGTCACTTCCATTTTGATATTCGCGCGGGCATCGGCGTCGCTCATACCTTCTAACATCACCTGCACCTGCATCGTCTTATTCGGGGGCAATTCCGCCTGACGCGTTGGGACTACGATAACCGTTCTCTGTTTCACGGGCTGCCCTTGGTAGTCGACAACCGCCGCGCGCATCTCGAGTCCATTCAGAGTCTTTCCTGTGAGATTACGGACGGTCGTTTGAAGACTCATCACGATATCGCCGAGCGCGCGTTTCGCTTCCGTCGCTTCCGGATCGTCAAGAACGATCTGGGACTTGTACTGCTCGAACTGTGGTGAGCCTGCACGAATCGCGCCCTGTAGCGTTGGTTCGGCGGTCCTGCCGCCACCGCCGGCGCGCAGCATCAAGAGATAGAAGAGGATCGCGATAACAACAGCGGCCGCAACGGCCACGACGATGATGAGGGTTCGATTCGATTCGCTTGCTTCAATCCGCCGGTCTGGGACAGCCATAGTGGAAGGAATTGTAGAGACGTGAAAACAGTTTTGCAATTAAGTCAGTGCCAGTTACCCTCAAAGAGGCACGAAAGTCATTTTACAAGATTGCAGGATTACACATGATTTACCCGTCAATCCTGATAAATCCGGTAAATTATTTCCGCAGTAACTGCGCGATCAATACTTCCAACTCATTGAAATCGATCGGCTTGGTAATGTAACTGTTGCACCCTGCTTCAATCGCTTCCATTTGAAAGTCCGACGTATCGTGCGCGGAAACCGCGATGATGGGAGTTGTTTGGAAAGCAGGAAGCTTACGGATTAAACGGGTCGCAGCCAGACCATCGATTACCGGCAGGCTGAGGTCCATCAGGATCAGTCGCGGCGACTCCCCACGAGCAGCCCTCACCGCCTCCTCGCCATTCGTCGCTTCAACCACTCGATAGCCCGACATCTCCAGCAGTCGTCGCATCATAAACCGGTTATCTTCGGTGTCTTCCACCAGTAAAACCGTAACTTGCTCCTCCTGCTTTTTCATCCTGGACCCTCGATTCCGTGCTCAATCTAATCCGGTTTTGAACCGAAATCCCCCTCCAAGTCATTGATTTTACTGTATCACTAGAATACGAAAGACTTTTTTGGTAATATCCCGCATCGAAACGCAACACAAACGGATCTTAAGCCAGCGTTCAATTAATACACTCGAACTGGTTATCAGGATCCCCTCCCCTACGGCCCCCCCTTTAGAGCTGGAGAGATTTGCACCTGATGAAGACTGCAATGTCGAAGCCCGAAGAGACTGAGCGACTCCAGGACCTCGGGCGAGCTTCAATGCAAATAGTTCATGACCTCAAGAATCAACTGAATGGTCTCAAACTCTATGCCACGTTTTTGCGACGCAGGATCGAAAAGAGCGAGCGGCCCGAAGATGAACAGGAAACGATCGGCAAATTAATAGGCGGGCTGGATCGTGCGGCTGAAGATCTGTCAGCGATTGTGCGGTACGCACAGCCGGTGGAGTTGAAAAAGCAACCCGGATTTGAAATCGATAAAGTGCTCCGCACGATCTGCACGAATTTCGATTCGCCAATAGTTTGGAATGCGGGTTCGGATGTTGTTCAGGGCAATTTCGATCACTTCAAGCTTACGGATGCTTTGAAGTGGCTGTGTGCCGGAGCATTGAAGCACCGGGAAACAGAACCGAGCGCGGTAGCGCCGGGTGAAAACGGTGAGATCACAGTGACTACCAAAGCGGACGCCGGGAATGCGGTTGTTGAGTGGTCCGGCTTGCGGCAATTAGATCGCGATCCGTTTCGTTCTTTCGCAGGCAGCGATGAAGTAAAACTAGCGCTGGCTGCAAAAATAATCGAGGCCCATGGTGGGTCGGCAAAATTCATCGATAGGAAGTTTGTGGTTGAGCTTCCGATTTGAGAATTGCCAATTGCCAATTTGAAGAAGGCAAGGGCACAAACAATTGGCAATTGGCAATTGGAAATAATTATAAGGAGTGAGCAATCATGCCGAACGGTGTAGCGATTTCGAGAGAGGAGAAAAAGGTGGAGAACAAAGAAGTGCGGATTCTTGTTGTAGACGACGAACCAACGATGGCCGATTCTCTACGGCAGAACTTCGTCGAGGAGGGATACTCCGTCGATACCGCTCCAACCGGAGCGTCCGCTATCGAGCTCTTTGATCAAGGCGGGCATCACCTGGCGATCTGCGATTTGCAACTGCCGGACATGGACGGGTTGGAAGTGCTGCGCCACATGAAGGACGCGCGGCCAACGACCGAAGTGATCGTCGTAACCGGCTATGGCTCTGTGCAAAAAGCTGTCGAAGCAACGAAGGCGGGCGCTTTCTATTTTGTCGAGAAACCTTTCGACTTCGATCAGCTCCAGCCGTTGGTGGAGAAGGCGCTCGAACGTCGTGAGCTGGTTGCGGAAACCGCCAACATGCGACGCCAACTTTCTACTCGCGCTGAGTATTTCAATATCATCGGCGCGTCGAAGCCGATGCAGCAGATCTACGAAACGATCGAGTCAGTAGCAAAGTCCGACGCTAATGTTCTAATTGTTGGCGAGTCAGGAACAGGCAAGGAACTGATCGCCAACGCCATTCATTACCAGTCACTACG
>JBKPJS010000319.1:0-7160 GCA_046730815.1 Acidobacteriota bacterium | reverse complement strand
CGCGCTCGTTGTGTGGTTTGGATATCGCAGAACCAGAATGGTGTCGCGATTGGAAGGAGTTTAACTTGGCGAACATTGAATTTTGGGGTGGTGTTGGTACTGTCACCGGATCGAAGTACCTCGTCAACACAAATAAGGCTCGCGTCCTGGTTGATTGCGGACTCTTTCAAGGTTTGAAGGAATTACGCGAACGAAATTGGCAAGAGCCACCATTCGATCCGCGTTCGCTCAACGCTGTGCTCATCACTCATGCACACATCGATCACACCGGTTACTTGCCGCGCCTGGTCCGTCACGGTTTTCACGGTCCGGTTTACTGTTCGCGCGGCACCGCAGATCTTCTGAAGATACTGTTGCCCGATGCGGGACGTTTGCAAGAGGAAGAAGCCGACTATCGCAACCGTCACAACTTGACCAAACATAAACCAGCGCTTCCGCTCTACACGGAAAAGGATGCGTTTGCTGCGTTGGAACTGCTCCATCCGGTAGCTAACACCGGTGAATCAGTCGAGGTCGCGCCGGGAATTCAAGCGAGCTTCAGGATCGCGGGCCACATTCTCGGATCCAGTTTGGTGCTGTTGGAAATAGACCATGCGCAAAGTGATGGCGAGGGACGGCGCGTGCTGTTTTCCGGGGACCTGGGCCATTACAATCAACCAATCATTCGCGATCCGGAGCCTCCGCCTGCTTGTGACTACCTGCTCGTCGAATCAACTTACGGCGATCGTCTGCACGATCCGGAAGATCCGAAAATCGCGCTCGCCCGCATCATCAACGATGCCGCACAACGCCAGGCTGCGGTACTCATTCCGGCATTTGCAGTTGGTCGCACGCAGGAGATCGTTTACTTGATTCGCGAGTTGGAAGACGAGCATGCGATTCCTATCATACCCGTTACAGTCGACTCGCCGATGGCGGCTGCGAGTACGTCCGCATACGCCAATCGCAGGGAGGAGCAGGATGAGGACTACGCGAGCATCCTCACAAAGCAGAGACACCCGCTGCGAACTCACTCAATGAACACTGCTTCCTCAAAACAGGAATCGAAACGGCTGAACGATGCGAGAGGGGCACGCGTGATCATCAGCGCATCAGGCATGATGACGGGCGGCCGCGTGTTGCATCACGCGTTGCGAATGGTCCCTGATTCGGAGGCCACGATAGTTTTTGTTGGTTACCAGGCCGCGGGTACAACCGGACGCCGCATAGTTGATGGCGAGCCGGAAGTAAAAATTATGGGTCAGCGGGTTCCGGTTCGTTGTCGCGTAGCAAAGATTGGTGGCTTCTCCGCGCACGCTGATTGGAAAGAAGTTTTGCGTTGGCTGGAAGGCATGAAGGGAGGCACGCCTCGTCAAGTCTTTTTAACTCACGGCGAACCCGAAGCCGCAAACGCGATGGCCGGACATATCAAAGAACGATTCGGCTGGAACGTTCACGTCCCGCAGTACGGCGAGCGCGTGGAGTTGGTGTAAATGTAATACTTAGATCTGGTTGATGAAATCTTTTACGTCCACGTCCGCGTCGCGGAGTGCACCTTTTAATGTGAAGCGATCAACTTCGTCGTGATAAGGGAAAACCATTACTCTGCCATCGGATGCTTCATCTTAACGTGACTGCCTTTACGATGAAGTTCTTCAAATCCCATTCGCCTCAGAGCCGCAAGCACTTGCTTGCCTGAGAGCAGTGGCAGTTTCATACAGCCAACTCTACCACTTCACGATTTTTTATATCGTCCGGTTCAGGTTCAAGGTATAGGTCAATTGCTTCGCGAATATTTTGCAACGCCTCCTCGCGAGTCTTACCCTGTGACCAGCAACTCGTCAAGGCGGGCACATGAGCGACAAAATATCCATCCTCGCCAGTTTCCAGCACAATCTTAATGTTCATTGATATCTCCGTTGGCTCCGCATTAAAGAACCGTAGCCTCCAATATAGCGACAGTTATAACCTGGGATAACTATTCCAACAATCTATAGATTCGTCGCTTTGTCCATTTCCTTACGGTTGCTATACTCCCGCCTTTCTACACGTAAGCTACGGATCGCAAGGAGCATTCATCATTGAGCGTTCTAGTCGATAAATCCACGCGCCTTGTCGTGCAGGGCATCACCGGGAAAGAGGGGACGTTCCATACAAAGCAGATGGTTGAGTATGGAACGAACGTTGTCGGTGGCGTGACGCCGGGCAAGGGTGGAACCACGCACGAGGGAATTCCTGTATTTAATACCGTTGCCGAGGCCGTCAGGGAGGCCGGCGCCAATGCTTCCGTGATCTACGTTCCGCCTTCATTCGCTGCCGACGCGGTGATGGAAGCGGCTGATGCCGGAATCCCGGTGGTGGTTTGTATTACCGAAGGCATTCCGACGCTCGATATGGTGAAGGTCAAAGAATACCTGAGCGGTAAGTTGACGCGTCTGATTGGACCAAACTGTCCCGGCATTATCTCTCCTGGCAGGTGCAAGATCGGCATCATGCCCGGACACATTCATCGCGAAGGGAACATCGGCGTCGTCTCGCGTTCAGGAACGTTGACCTATGAAGCTGTCGGACAACTGACCGCGCTCGGCCTGGGCCAATCGTCCGCGATTGGTATCGGAGGCGATCCGATCGTGGGCACGACACACGTCGATGCGTTGCGACTGTTCGAAGCCGACGATGAGACGATCGGAGTAGTTATGATTGGTGAAATTGGCGGCACGGCTGAGGAAGAGGCCGCGGCTTTTGCAAAAGAGAATGTGACGAAACCGATCGTCGCGTTCATCGCCGGTCAAACGGCGCCGCCCGGAAGACGTATGGGCCATGCGGGAGCGATCATCGCCGGCGGCAAAGGGACGGCCGCGGAGAAGATGAAGGCGCTGGACGAAGCAGGCATTCGTGTTGTGAAGTCGCCTGCTGATATTGGTAAAGCCATGAAGGAAGCACTCTAAACCAAAAACCATCCACAGATTACACAGAAAAGAAATCCGTAAAATCTGTGGATGGATCGATCAATTATGAACAATCTAACATTCGGAATAATCAAACCCGACGCGGTGAGCGCCGGACATACGGGATCGATAATTCAAAGCATTCTCGACGGTGGCTTCAAACTCCGTGGTCTAAAGTTGATCCACATGACCAGGCAGGAAGCTGAAGGCTTCTACGCAGTACATCGCGAGCGGCCATTCTTTGCTGGTCTAACAGAGTTCATGTCGAGCACACCATGCGTCGTCATGGCGCTTGAAAAAGAAGGCGCCGTCAAAGCGTGGCGCGACTTGATGGGCGCAACTGACCCAGCCAGGGCTGATGAAGGCACGCTTCGAAAAAGGTTTGGCGGCTCGGTCGGTGAAAACGCAGTTCACGGTTCTGATTCAGACGAGAACGCAGCGATTGAAATTAGTTACTTCTTCAGCCGCCTCGAATTGGTTTAAGTCGGAATGAAGTATTGTCCGCAGTGTCAAAGACAATTTAGCGAAAGCTGGCTAGCCTTCTGCGCAGACGACGGTACGCCGTTAATCGAAGATCTATCGCCACCGTTGGATCCGAATTGGGATCCGAAGATTCGCGAACCAAAAGTCGACACTGCATCGGAACAGGAAACGCAATGGCTTCCGCGCGAACCACCCATGCCCGGCGGTTGGGTGGCGCCTGACGAGCGACCGCCGATGAGTCCCGGTCCGTGGCAGCCTCCACCGCCTCCCTTTCGCCCTAAACAGCAGCCAAGTCAGGGATTAGCGCTCGCGTCGATGATTACGGGCATTGTCGGCGTCGTGACGGGCGGGTGCTTCGGTCCGATTCCGGGCATCATTGCGCTCGTTCTAGGTTTGACGGCGCTGTCGCAGATCAAAAAAACGCCTGACAAAGTTGGCGGAAAGCCATTTGCGACGGCGGGAGTGATCATCGGCGGCTTAAGTATCGCGTTCTACGTACTGCTCCTCCTGTGGTTCCTTTTGTCGTTAGTCTTTAGGTAATTTTGTCGGCAGTGAGTAGAATTCATCTTACGATGAAGCGCTGTTCTACCTGCAATAGGACTTACACCGATCCGAACCTTAGTTTTTGCATTGACGACGGCACACCGCTGACGACAATTAACTCCGAAGACGAGACTACCGTCGTCTCGCCGCGTAGCAGGGAAGAGGATTGGAATGCCGTAGCTTACCAGCCGCCGCGTTCGTATGTTCCTCCGGGCACGGATCCTGCTCGACCGCGAAGACGAGCGTGGCCGTGGATTCTCGGCATCCTTGGCGCATTCATTCTCGGCATTGTTGCCATCGCAATAGCAGCCGCGATTTTAGCGCCGCGGTTGATGCGTTCGGCACGGGAACAGCAACAACGCGAAGCTGCGCGGAACCAACAACGCGAAGCACCGAATGCCAACACGGCGCCGGAAAATGCGAACGTCAGCGCACCGCCGGCTAATGCGAACGAAAGCGTTGAGGTCCCGCCGCCAACCGAACACGATCAGGTATTGGCCCAATTGACTAATCTCGAGAACGATTGGACAGTTGCAAACCTGAACGCCGACAAGAAAGCGTTGGAACGAATTCTGGCTGACGATTACGTTGGACCATCGAGTGAAGGTGGTCTGCAAGGCAAGGCGGAATACATTCGCACGATCGAACGCGATACGGAAGTCGACAAGTGGGAGTTTGGCGATTTGAAAGTTGCGTTGGCGGGAGATCGAGCCACGTTGTCCGGGAACATCACGTATCAAGTACAAGATGGCGAGTTGGTTTTCGATTTTAAAGATAAGTTTGTCTGGCGCGATGGCCGGTGGCAAGCGACTGGATCGGAAATGACGCGGAGGGAGTAAGTCATTTTTACAGGCTTTACAGGATTAGACATGATTTACATGTAATCCTGATAAATCTTGCAAATCCTGTAAAACTGATTTTGAACTCTGAACCAACACAACATGTCAATCATCACTGAAGTAATTGAATCGACGAAAGCAATCATTCAGGGAATGGGTGTGACGTTGTCATACATTCCCAAGCGCAAGTGGACGGTGCAATACCCCGACGAGCCGGTGACCATGCAGCCGCGTTATCGCGGGCAACACCTCTTGCACGTCGACGAGCTTGGGCGAGAGAAGTGCGTGGCCTGTTATCTCTGCGCTGCTGCGTGTCCTTCTGAATGTATTTACATCGTTGCGGCGGACGATCCGCGACCGCCTGAAGAACGAATCGGAGTCGATGAACGCTACGCGGCCGTTTACAACATCGACTATGGACGTTGCATCTTCTGCGGTTATTGTGTCGAGGCCTGCCCGAAGGACGCCATCACTCACGGCTACAATTTTGAATTGTCTGTTTACAGTCGCGCAGATCTCCTCAAGACCAAAGATGATTTGCTGATTACCAAACAGCTTCAGTCAAAAAACTATCGAGTCGCGCTGTCGCATGAAGACGTCGACTCGGAGTACAAGGAAGTCTGATCAGTCGAAAGAGTACTTAACCACAAAGGCCATCCACAGATTACACAGAAGAGAATCTGTGGAATCTGTGGATGGTTTTGATTTTCACATGCCGCTTCGCGAGTATCACAAACGGTGGGAGTTTGATCTCAAATCGAGTCCTGAGAGACTCTGGCCGTTCATCGCTGATACCAACAGGTTCAATCGCGACACAGGTGTGCCGGCGATCGAAGTAGATTCATCAGACAAACGTCTGCGGAACGCGCGTCGCAAAGTGCGGCTCTCGATGTACGGCTTGCCTGTCGAATGGGAGGAGCAGCCGTTCGAATGGGTCAAGCCCTCTCGTTTTGGCGTCGAACGCGTTTACAACAAGGGACCGGTCGCGAAGCTGCGAGTGCTGGCCCAACTAACAGCAAAGCCCGACGGCGGCACGCATCTGATTTACGAGGTGTGGTCGACTCCGCGAAACATTCCCGGCGCGGTCGCCATACCCATGCAGCTCAATCTCGTCGCCGCGCGCCGGTTTCGCGACGCGATTCAAAAGTATGACGCCTCCGCCTTGAAAGGAGCGGCGCGCGAAACATCTCAACCCAATACTTCACAGTCTTCATTTGATCTCTCGCGTCTGACAGCTCTCAAACAAAAGCTGATCGCTGATCTAAAAACCACGGAATCACCTGAGCGCAAGATCCCGATTGCCGAACGATTGGCCGACTTTGTCGAACACGGCGACGACCTTGCCGTCTCTCGCATTCGTGCCTACAAGCTCGCCGACGATTGGCAGGAACCCAGACGTCTCGTCTTGGAGATTTGTTTGCGCGCGACGAGGATCGGATTGCTCGACTTTCAATGGGACCTACTCTGCCCGTTGTGTCGTGGCCCACAAGAGAGTGGCCTCTCGTTGAAAGACATCCAGAGTGACGTGCACTGCGATACGTGCAAGATCGATTTCACTGTCAACTTCGATCGTTACGTTGAATTGACGTTTCGTCCCAATCCCGCGGTGAGACGTGTGAACGTGCCTTCATACTGTGTAGGCAGTCCGCATTTGACACCTCATGTTGTAGCTCAACAACTGTTACCTGCCGGAGATAAACGAGAGTTAACTTTGCCACTCGAGTCTGGCAGCTATCGACTGCGCGCGCACGAGCTACCGGGTTCTCAGGATGTGACGGTTTCACCGGAAGGCGAAAGTTCGGCCGACGTGACGCTCTCGAATCATGGTTGGAGTCGTGAACCGTTGCACGTCGGCGAGAGGTTCTCACTGGCATTGAAGAATGAGACGGATGCCGAACAGCTTCTCATTCTCGAGCGAATGGAGTGGAGCGATCAGGCGACGACGGCAGCCGAAGTTACCGCGCTGCAAATGTTTCGCGATCTGTTCGCAAGCGAAGCGTTGCGTCCGGGCGAACAGATCTCTGTAGGCACACTGACGGTGCTCTTCACCGATCTGCGTCATTCAACACAGCTTTATCGCGAGATCGGAGACGCGACTGCGTTTGGTCGCGTGATGAGCCATTTCGACGTAGTTAAAAAAGCAATCGCAGAGCACGACGGCGCAATCGTGAAAACGATTGGCGACGCCGTCATGGCTGTTTTCAGATCCGCTGCCGATGGTTTGCTCGCGATGCTGGAAGTGCAAGAAGCACTCGCCGCGCCGCCTGACAGCAGCAGGGCATTACAACTGAAAGCAGGATTGAACACTGGGCCATGCATCGCCGTAACGTTGAATGATCGACTCGACTATTTTGGTTCGACGGTAAAC
>JBKPJS010000318.1:0-1840 GCA_046730815.1 Acidobacteriota bacterium | reverse complement strand
GGTCCAGCATAGCCGCATTGAGACTGCAAGCGCAGCACGCGTTCCCAGCCATGGTCCAGCATGGCGTAACGCGTGAGACCGACGGCGCTTTGGATCCGGATCTCAATAAGCTTTTCACGGTAGAGTTGGTACAGCAGCTCGTCAGTTAATGCGGGGGGGAGACGCAGTTTCTCTGCCACTGAGGTAGTTGTGGGATCTGCAAGCGAAGCAACGTGTTTTAGAGCGAGATCGCGAAGAAAGGCATCTGCTACGCCCGTCTCCTCGAGCTCCTCCGGTGTGGGCGGGCCAAGGCTCTCGATTTCTGCACGTGTTAAAAAGCTTAGGTTGCCCATATTTGCTTTCTCCGAACGCGAACGATTCCCAACTGCCCTTGATCTCAATCTTTTCGAATTACTTATTTGCTTCGGCGAAGCTCTTCAAAGCCACCAGCGATCTTCGGGTGGTTTCCGCATCTGTGTGCCGCCCGGTCATTTCATAGAGACTTACCAGTCTACTGAGGACATCCGTCGAGTTTGGATGGATGGCCTGCGCCTTCTCCAGATGTTTGATCGCGTCTTGCGCGTAACCACGCGCCAGGAGTTGAGCCGCGATATTCACATGACCCGTGTACTCACCAGCGGCTTGAGCAAAGCTTTCGTACGCTTCGTCAAACTTGCCTCGTTGACACTGGACCAGACCGAGGTTGTTCCAGACCTGCGCATTCCTTGGGGAGTGTTTTACGGCGCGTTTCAACTGTTTTGTGGCCTCATTCAGGTCCCCGTTCTTATACAGAAGAAAACCATAGTTGTTCAGATACTGCACGTTGTTCTGGTCCATATGTACGGCAGCTTTGAAGGACTCGAGTGCACGCTGGCGCAAACCCTTGTTTGCGTAAGCAACTCCAAGCAGGTTACGCGCTTCGGCGGATTTGGAATCGGACGATGCTGCGACGGATAACTCCGCGATCGCGCCATCCAGGTTTCCACCCATCAGTAGTTCCCGGCCTCTCTGTAGATGAGTATCGACGGCAGGTTGCGAGACAGCGGAAGTGGCCGGGGCAACGGGCGTGCGTGCATCATTTATGCGGAAAACTTTCGTGCTCTCAAATTTCTTTGCGTCCAGCGTGCCGACGCGTTGTGCTTGTTGCTGGTTATCCTTTTTGCCTCCACCTCCGAAGATCCTGCCGATTGCGCGGAACGGTGCGCCGAGCGCCCGCACGAAACCGTTGCCTCCCTTTTTCTGTGGTGTCTGGTCCGTTTGCGTTTCGGGTACGTCCGCCGCATCGGTAGACGAAACGGAGTCGTCTACGGCAAGAGCAGGCCCATCGAAGCCCCCGGCTATTACACCGCTGGAATGGTGCTGCTGCACGGCGCCAAGCAATAAAGCAAAACCCAGGAATGAAGAAGCTAGCGTGCGTTTACGCATATGGTCTCCTCTGCGTTTCTTTACTTCAGTAAAAGATCGATGAGGTTTAGTATTGCCGGTGCCAGAATGACGGCGATAATCACCGGAAAGAGAAAACCTGTAAGTGGAATTAGAAGCTTTAACGCTGCCTTTTGAGAAGCTTGTTCCGCTCGCTGACGCCGTTTTGTTCGCAGTGACTCAGCGAATACGCGAACCGCTTTCGCGATGGATGAACCAAAACGATCTGCCTGAATCAGTAAAGCGACAAAGCTGCGAATATCATCCACGCCTGTTCGTTCTGCAAGATTGCGTAGTGCTTCCTCGCGAGTGCGGCCCACACGAATCTCCAGATTCACAAGATCCAACTCCCTATGCAGATCAGGATGCGTCGTCTTCAATTCTTCTCCGACGCGATTAAGTGCGGCGTTCAATCCGAGCCCTGCCTCTACTGCAACCA
>JBKPJS010000317.1:0-5488 GCA_046730815.1 Acidobacteriota bacterium | reverse complement strand
TTGCCGAACACGTCGGCGGCGTGGTCTATGATGGCATCTGGGTGGGCGAAAAATCCAAAGTGCCAAACACAGGCGGTATCCGCACTGCACTCGTCGATGCTTTGAAACGAATCAAAGCTCCGGTCATACGCTGGCCTGGCGGCTGCTTCGCGGATAGCTATGATTGGCGCGATGGCACGGGACCACGCGCTCGCCGTCCGAAGCGAACAAACTTCTGGGTTGACGCGCCTGAATGGCCCAAGAATGCTCCTGATGGTCCATGGAAGTTTGAAACAAATCAGTTCGGCACAAACGAGTTTCTTCGCTTCTGTCAGCTGGCCGGCGCCGAAGGATACCTCGCCGCAAACGTGCGTGGGCTTCGAGCTCAGGACTTTTACGAATGGATCGAGTACTGCAACTCTCCGGCCGGTTCAACAACCGGCGCGGAGCGGCGTGCGAGCAGCGAGCTGCCGAATCGCGAACCGTTCGGCGTGCGCTTCTGGGGCGTAGGCAACGAATCGTGGGGCTGCGGCGGAAATTTCACACCCGAAGAATACGCCGCGGAGTACAGACGCTTCACTGCCGCCGTTCCTCGTTACGGCGTTAACCTGAGCTTCATCGCGTCGGGCGCAAATGTCGACGACTTTAACTGGACGCGAGGTTTCTTTTCAAAGACTGCCGACAAAAACCGGGGATTGTTTGGTGGGATCTATGGCTGGGGTCTGCATCATTACGCGTGGAATCTCGGATTTGGTAAAACGAACGACTGGTTCGCGGCGAAAGGAGACGCTCTTCAGTTTGACATTGCGGAGTATTACGAATTGCTTCGCGAGGCTGATCGCATGGACTCGCTCATCAACCAGCACTGGACCATCATGGGAGAGTACGATCGGCAGCATCGCGTTAAACTTGTCGTCGACGAATGGGGTGCGTGGTATAAGCCGGGATCGGAAGTGGATCCGTCACATCTACTGGGCCAGCAGTCCACAATGCGTGATGCGGTGCTCGCGGGTCTCACGCTGGACACGTTCAATCGCCACGCCGACAAAGTCGCGATGGCAAACGTCGCACAACTGATCAATTGCCTGCACTCACTGTTTCTCGCACACGAGGACAAGTTCATCGTAACTCCGACCTTCTACGTATTTGAGATGTTCATGCCGCACAAGGGCGGCCGCGCGGTGCGCACGGTGTTCAGTGCGCCGGAAATACAGTACATGCGCGTTAACAAACCTGCGGAGTTCTGGGGTCTTTCGGGTTCGGCATCGATCGACGGCAAGCAGTTGACCTTGACGGTGACTAACCCTCATCTGACCGAGCCGCGCGAGGCTGAGATCGCCGTGCGCGGTGCAGGTATTGGCACAACTCAGGCACAAGTGTTGGCGACGCCCGACGTTCACGCGCACAACACATTTGAGAATCCGCGCGCCGTGCAACCGCGCGCTGAGCAGGCAGCAGTTACAACCGGCGTTATTTCTTTTCGCTTCCCCCCGGCTTCGGTGACTCGCTTACAGATAGCATTGGTATGAGAGTTCTATAAGTCCGATAGGACATATAGGACCTATTAAGTCGCATTAACTGACTATGTACTGGGAAGAGCGTTGGCATCCATTGCGTGAGGAGTGGGTAATCGTCGCGGCTCACAGGCAGAATCGACCCTGGAGCGGCGAAACGATTGATCACAACGAAACCTCGTTACCCGAGTACGTAGCGGATTGCTATCTATGTCCCGGCAACGTGCGCGTAAGTGGCGCCCGCAACGACAACTACACCAGCACGTTTGTTTTCGACAACGATCACCCCTGCGTTGGTTTTGAGGCGCCGCAGACGCTTCCGTCACCGCCGGGCATTTATCGCAACCAACCAGCGACCGGAATCGCACGCGTAGTTTGCTATAGCCCGGATCACAGTCTGGCGCTCGCAGAGCTTGAGCCGGCCGCGATCGAAAACCTTCTTCAGGTGTGGCAGGAACAGTATCGAGAGCTTAGTGCCCGCAGAGAGATCAAGCATGTGCTGATCTTTGAAAACAAAGGCGAAGCAGTGGGCGTTTCAAACCCACATCCTCACTGCCAGATCTACGCTACGAACTTTGTCTTCAAGACAATCGAAACGGAAGCGCGTGCGAGTCAGCGACATCTGGTAGAAACGGGACGAGTTCTTTTTCAGGATGTGCTCCAGGCAGAGAAGGAAGATGGCCGGCGTATTATCTGCGAGAACGAATCAGCCATCGCTTTCATTCCCTATTTTGCACGATACGCCTACGAAGTTTTTGTGGCGCCGAAGGCAACACACGCAAGCATCGCCACGCTCGCCCCGGATGAGCTCCGCGATTTTAGCGCGTTGTTGAAACAGGTGCTCGTGAAGTTCGACAACCTGTGGCAGATGCCTTTCCCTTATGTGATGCCGTTACATCAAGCCCCGACGGATGGCGGTGACTACTCGCGTTTTCATTTTCATATCGAGTTTCATCCGCCGTTGCGTCGCCCAAATCTTCTTAAGTACCTGGCAGGACCGGAAATCGGTGGCGGCAACTTCCTTTCCGATACCGCGCCGGAAGAGAAGGCCGAAGAACTGCGCTCGCAATCGGACGTGCACTACAAGCACGTTGCGCAGGAGACGCAATGAACGTCAAAGATTTGCTGGGCCCGATTCGCCGGATTCATGAGCGAGTGCGCGATGCTGTCGTTGCAGAGTGTGAGCAAGCGGAGTTGGAACAACTGGCCGCAGTTTCTGATGATGAATCACCGGGCGATACGATCTACGCAGTTGATCGCGTCAGCGAAGAGCTGCTGATTGAGTTGTTTGAAAAAGAATTGGCGGCGTTGGCTCCACTCGTGCTTATTGCCGAAGGTATCGAGGGCGGGCAGCTCGTGTTACCGGTTGGAGCAACCGAGCAGGATGCTGCCTGGCGCATCATCGTCGATCCAATCGACGGTACACGCGGGCTGATGTATCAGAAGCGAAGCGCATGGGTCTTGACGGGAGTGGCCCCGAATCGTGGCCCCGGCACAAAGCTGCAAGACATCGAGCTTGCGGTTCAAACCGAGATTCCGCTGGTGAAGCAACATCTATGCGATGTGCTCTGGGCCATCCGCGGCGAGGGCGCCCTTGCTGAGAGATTCAATCGTCTGACACGAGAGCGAAAGCCGCTGGCCCTGCGCCCATCGCGCGCGACGACCATCCGGCATGGCTTCGCAATGATTGCGCGCTTCTTTCCGGGCGCACGCGACGAACTTGCGGCTATCGATGAAGAGATCGTTCGCGGTGCGCTTGGTCCAGTCGAGCCGGGTAAGACGCACTGCTTTGAAGATCAGTATCTTTCTTCGGGCGGTCAACTCTACGAGTTGATGATGGGCCACGATCGCTTTGTCGCTGACTTGCGCCCGCTGGTTGAGCCACTGCTGAACCGTCGCGGGCTCGCGCTTGGTATTTGTTGCCATCCTTATGATTTGTGTACGGAGTTGATAGCGCGAGAGGCAGGTGTGATCGTTACTGATGAGCGCGGTGCTCCTTTGCGTGCCGTGCTCAGCGTCGAGCCTGATATTGCGTGGGCGGGATATGCGAATGACGCGATCCGCGATGAGATTGAGCCGCTGTTGCGCAGGGTCTTGAAAGAACGGGATTTACATGTAAAACCTGATAATCATGTAAATCCTGTAAAGCTTACCGACGTGTCTGAGTTCATTGAAGAATTAGACAGGACACTCTTTAACTCGCAATCTGAGATCACGATCGCGCGCGCTCCGGGCCGGCTTGACGTCATGGGCGGCATTGCCGACTACTCCGGATCCCTAGTGCTTGAATTGCCGATTGCGGAAGCCACAGTGGTGGCATTGCAAAAGGATGACAAAAGGCGATTGAGTGTAATCAGTTTACTGGAAACCGAAACACTCAATTTTGAAATGCCGCTGGTTGACCTGGAGCGTGATGGCCGGCCCATCGACTACGACGAAGCCCGGCGGTACTTCAAAAGTGATCAGACCCGGCAGTGGGCTGCGTACGTCGCGGGTGTTTTCCTGGTTCTGATGCGCGAGCGCGAGGTGCGCTTCAATAAAGGAGCACGCCTGCTAATTTCATCACGCGTGCCCGAAGGCAAGGGCGTCAGTTCTTCCGCAGCACTGGAAGTAGCTACCATGAGCGCAGTAGCTGCAGCCTTTCATGTTCAACTTGCGCCGCGGGAGATCGCGTTGTTGTGCCAGCGCGTCGAGAATTTAGTCGTCGGAGCGCCATGTGGTGTGATGGACCAGATGAGCGTCGCCTGCGGTGAAGCGAATCAACTACTCGCGATGGTCTGTCAGCCGGCGGAATTGCTGGGGACGATCTCGCTGCCCGAAGATTTGGCGGTGTGGGGACTCGATTCAGGAACGCCTCACTCTGTTGGCGAAGGTTATTACGGTTCAGTTCGAGCAGGAACATTCATGGGTTATCGGATCATCGCAGACCTGGCTGGACTAACCGTCGAACAGAACGGAGACCACGTTGTAATCGACGATCCACACTGGCGCGGTTACCTTGCGAACCTCGCACCTGCGGAGTACGAAGAAAGGTTCGCAGCGAAGTTGCCCGTGAGTTTACTCGGCGAGGAGTTTCTAGCGCGTTACGGAGGAACAACCGATACCGTGACGAAGGTTGACCCTGGACGCACTTACGCGATCCGTGCTCCTGCATCTCACGCGGTCTATGAGAATGCGCGAGTGCAGATATTTGCTGAATTGTTGCGCGGCGAGTTGGGCCAGGAAGAAAAGATAGCGCTGGGAAAATTGATGTACGAGTCTCACGCAAGCTATTCGGCCTGCGGCCTCGGTTCGAACAGCACGGACTTGCTCGTCGAAATGGTGAAATCGGCCGGAGTGGACCGTGGACTGTTCGGCGCGAAGATTACTGGTGGCGGCAGTGGCGGCACCGTTGCCGTGCTTGGAAACCGCGACGCCGCGGACACCGTTGACGACGTGGCTCGTAGCTTTGCCGAATTAACAGGGCATCAGCCGTACATCTTCAGCGGTTCCTCACCGGGTAGCGCAGCTTTTGGGCATCTTGTGTTGAGAGCTCTTTGACCCAGGATTGCAAGATTTTCAGGATTAGCATGATTTAATCCTGAAAATCTTGCAATCCTGTCAAAAGGAGGATTAGACATGACAAACGAGAATTACACACCGCGCCGCGAGCACAAATTTACGTTCGGGCTATGGACCGTCGGCAATCGCGGGCGCGACCCGTTTGGCGACGCTGTTCGTCCGACGCTGCGGCCAGTGGAAGCAGTGCAGATGCTCGGCGAGGTTGGCGCGTATGGCGTTAACTTTCACGATAACGACCTCGTACCGATGGACGCGTCGCCGCAGGATCGCGATCGCATAGTGAACGAATTTCGTCGCGCTTGCGAAGAGAACGGAATCGTCGTGCCGATGGCGACTGTCAACCTCTTTTACGATCCCGTGTTTCGCGATGGTGCGTTCACGGCTAATGACAAGTCGGTGCGGGATTACGCATTGCAGAAGACCTGTCTCTTATA
>JBKPJS010000316.1:0-2228 GCA_046730815.1 Acidobacteriota bacterium | reverse complement strand
CCTCAGCACGCTGCAGCCCGGACAAATCGGCGGCATCATCATCGATCCTAATGGAGCAGTGGTCGCCGGCGCTGTTGTAACTGTAAGCAACACGCAAACGGGAGCGAGCTTGACCACGCGCTCCGACGACGAAGGCCATTGGATGATCGCCGGCATGCAACCGGGTGCGGTGCGGGTAGTCATCTCTTCGCCCGGTTTCAAAGACATGCAGCACGAGTTGTACTTGCAAGCATCTCGTCCGTCTCGAATCGGAACCACACTTGAAGTGGGTGCTGTTAGTGAGGTTGTAACCATCACAGAAAGCGGTCGAAATACTGACAGCCGGCGAATCGAGGAGGAAGTGCGAAAGGCCCAGGCCGCGCAGTTGACCAAGCCATCACAGAACGTGTTCAACCTGCAACGCAAGGTGGCAGGCATTCTTCCGGTGCGCATCGAAGTACCGCGCAGCGGTAAGTCGTATCGCTTCGTTCGTCCGTTGGTGTTGGATGAGGAGACGAGGATTACGTTTCAGTACAAGTCGAAATAGCCCTTAGCTGAGCTGACGCCACTGCGTTACAGTACTGCTCAGAGTTATAGACCCACTTGGATGCGGTCAGTACCGCAACGCGGTAGCGTCGGGTCGGCGATTCGTCTCACGCTTCATAGGGCGCCGCATACCACAGCACGGCGAAGAAGTGACAGGTCGTTCCCGCGATCACGCAGAGATGCCAGAAGAAGTGGCTATACTTTCGCTGCGCTGCAAAAAACGCGAGCCCGCCTGTGTAGGCAATTCCACCGGCCAGTATCAAGAGAATTCCAGGGAGCGGAACTAACGTTAATATTGGTTTCGTGGCGACGACAGCAAGCCAACCCATCACGATATATAGCGCGATCGAGATCCACGAGTGATGCGTGCCCTTGATGGCTTTGAGCGTTATGCCGGTAATCGCCAGGGTCCAAACGATGATGAGCAGCGTCCATCCCCATGGACCACGTAACACGCCTAAAGCGAACGGCGTGTACGTGCCCGCGATGAGAACGAAGATCGCGCAGTGATCCAGGAGACGAAATAACTGCTTGGCGCCTGCGTGAGTTAGTGAATGATAGAGAGTCGAAGCAAGATAGAGCAGGACCATCGTTGCGCCAAACACGCCGGCGCCCACAATGAATTGGAAACTGTTGGCGCGCATTGCTGAAATCACGAGGAACGGCGCCGCAACGAGCGCCAGCATCAGGCCCAGGCCATGACTGACGCTGTTTGCGATCTCTTCGCCAAACGTGAGTGAGGGCAGTTCCTGCGGACGATTTTCCATGGGCTACATTCTACACGAACCTTAACGATTAGACTCTTTCTTTATTAGTCACTGGGTTCTTACCTGCTCGATCAAGTCGCGCAGTCTTGTGGACCACGTTTGCAGGTTGAAATTCTGTGGATCGTCATGAGCGTCCGCGTAGCCGAGATCGATTGGCGCATGATACGCGGGTATTAGCCATTTTCCAGACCGCACGCTCGCCACCACATACACGAGCGCCAATCGCTCTAACTGCGCTTCAGGAAAACCCGGATCGGGCGCGATAGCATCGTTTTTGAAGCTTACCGAACGATCGCGAATTCGCGGCTGTATATTCTCGATGTGCAGGAACGAAGTCCTTTGCTCGCGATGGCATGTGCCAAACTTCGTTCCGGGCGGCGGAGTTAGTGATTCAAACACAACAGCCGTGGCCGATTGCCCGACGCGATTGATGTAAACGTGGCAGACCTTCTTCGAGACCCTGCGCGACAGATCGTTGAGCGACGAAGTCTCATCATTGATGTTTGAGGGAAAGTTGTTCAACTCCAGAAAGTCACTCGTGTCGTGAATGACGAAGTATTTGGGCTTCGACAATTTGATCGAAAGAGAACCGCCGACATCAGTTTCGCGAATTCCCTTTGCCGCAAGAAAACGTTTTAGTTGTTCAAGGCTTATCGACGTTTCCGTAGGCTGTCCGACGAGCGTATCAAACGGAGCGGGAAGTTCGTTCAAAGGCGCACCGAGGTTCGCGAACTTCTTCACCGGACGAAGGAGGCACTTCGCTTGCTCCACCGGGCTGGCAGTGAGATCACACCTCCCCGGCACTGGCTGAAAACTATTGCACACACCCTGACCGCAAACAGCACTCGCTAAGATAACTGCTAAGGCAAGACTCTTCAGGATCTGCTTCATAACGCTCTTTCACGGCAGCGCTGTGAAGCCCTTGAGCGGGTTGCC
>JBKPJS010000315.1:0-5669 GCA_046730815.1 Acidobacteriota bacterium | reverse complement strand
GCGCGAACCCGACGATTACCTCGCTCAGGTGTATCGTTTCGGTTTACTGGAAGACTTCGATCACTTGTATCGATTCTCAGCGCTGATGGATCGCGTGATGGGAGCCGATGCAAACAACATCATCCAAAACTACAGCGACATCATGCCCGGACGCCCCACGATCGTGGAGCATCGCGCGCCGGAAGACGATCTGCGCGAACACTACGACTGCACTACGGCCGATCCGCTAACCAAACTACACGCTCTCACTATCACCGCAGCCGAGAACCAGACTCACGACTACTACATGACCATCGGCCCCATGTTTGCCGATCCGATCGCGCGCCAGCTTTACGCCGAGATCGCGTCGATCGAGGAGCAGCACACGACCCAATATGAGTCATTGCTCGATCCGAAAGAGACGCACCTCGAGAAGTGGTTGATGCACGAAGCGATGGAGGTTTACAACTATTACGGCTGCATGGAGTACGAAACAAATCCACGAGTGAAAGAGATTTGGACCCGCTTCGTCGACTACGAGCTCGGACATCTCCACATGGTTATGGAACTGTTCCAAAACATCGAAAATCGCGATCCCGCCGAGATACTGCCGCAAACCTTGCCCGAGCCAATCGACTACCAAAGCCATCGTCAGTTTGTCCGCGAAACCTTGAACAACGAAGTCGATCTGCGGGCTTCAGGAACGCAATTCACACACAAAGACGACGAACCCGACCGCTCACCATTGTCAATTGCTTACCGCGACCAGATGAACTCGGAAGGTTCGCCGTCGGAGATCGTCGCAGCCGGTTATACATGGACGCCCGGAACCGAGCTGACTGAAAAGAAAAGCGCATTTGCAAGAGGAGCATCAGCATGAAAAGCACTGGAGCAAAACAAGCAATGACTGGTAATCGCACGGGCATGCAAACGTCGCCCGAGCTCGCCGAGGAGTTGATCGAAGGCGCAAGCAATGCGGCGCCGAGCTCCGAGGGCGGAGCAGAAGACATCGCGGAGTATCGCGGCGAATACATCGCCGAAGGTTTTCCAATCGGCTCGATGCCGATGATGCCAGCCTCTGAAGAGGGCGAGGCCGACGAAGAAGAAGCGGGCATGGCCGTCTTCCTCGACAAACTGAGCGAACGTTTGGCGTTCGAGCGTATGGGAACGCGGCTTTATGAGGCGTTGCTCAACAAATGCGAGACGCTTGGCGAATCAACACCCGGACCAACTCTCGAAGACATTGAACACATCGGCGGCGAAGAGTTGGAACACTTCCTGTTGATCAACAGAACAATCACTGAATTGGGTGGCGATCCAACAGTGCAGAGTCCGTGCGCGGATATGGCCGGCGTCGCGTCGATGGGAATTATGCAGGTATTGACCGATCCACGGAGTTCGATGGCACAGTGCCTGCAAGCGATGCTGACCGCGGAGCTGACTGACAACGATGGCTGGCGACTGTTGATACAGCTCGCAGACAATCTCGGCCACGATGAAATAAAAGCAGAGTTCGAAACGGCACTCGCTGACGAAGAAGAACACCTGCTAAACGTTCGCACATGGTTGCAGGAATCGGTGTTGGACAGCGCGCAAGTTTGAAGATCAACAGTCTTAATAGATGAGAACAAGGAGAGGAAAAGATGAGTTCAACGATAGGGCAAACTAATTACGGCACAAGCCAAACGAACCAGGGTCAGAGTGAAAGCCAGATGACCCGAGGTCAGGGCGGCAGCCAGATGAGCCAGAGTCAACAACATTCAGAAGGTACGGTCGCGCGGACGATTGAACAACAGACAGCAAAGCTTCCGTCCGATGTGTTTCTATGGGCCGCAGTCGGATCGATGGGAGCGTCGGCGATCTTTCAATTGATGGGAAAGAAGCACGCCAGTCTTTTCGTTGCCGATTGGGTAGCGCCGTTGCTGCTGTTTGGTGTGTACAACAAGATCGTGAAGACGCAAGGGTCTGATCGAGCACACTGAACATCCTGAATGTAATGAAGGAAGTCCATCCACAGATTACGCAGTTTGTCTGTGTAATCTGTGGATGGCTTTTTTGCGGTTAGTGGATCACACTGTAGCTGTCGTCTTTCGCTGCCGAGCCGTACCCGTTGTCATATCCATTCGGTTTCAGTACGACCTTGATGCAGTTGTCCTGCTTGTTCTTGAACATATCATACGCTTCAGGCGCATCTTTAAGACTCATTCGGTGCGTTATCACGAAGCTCGGATCGATGTCGCCGTTCTCGATCATCTGCAACAAAGGACGCATGTAACGTTGTACGTGCGCCTGCCCAGTCTTGATCGTAAGCGAACGATTCATCACGGATCCGATTGGAAACTTGTCGATGAATCCGCCATAGCCTCCCATAATCGAGACCGTGCCGCCATTCCGGCAGCACATGATCGCCTCGCGCAATGCGTGTGGCCGATCGGTCTGCGACATCATTGCCTGCTTGACGCGGTCATAGGCAAAAATCGCCGCCGGACCATGCGCTTCCATCCCGACGTCATCGATGCAGGCATCAGGTCCGCGTCCGCCCGTCATGTCCATCAACGTTTCGTAAACATTTTGCTCTTCGTAGTTGATGGTTTCCGCGCCCCCTTCCTCGGCCATTTTCAAGCGCTCCGGAACCTGATCGATCGCAATCACTCTTTCCGCGCCCAACAGGAAAGCACTGCGAATTGAAAACTGTCCCACCGGTCCGCAACCCCAGATGGCAATCGTGTCACCCGGTTTGATGTCGCACATCTCGGCGCCCATGTAACCAGTCGGAAAGATGTCGGAGAGAAACAGGACTTGCTCATCCGGCAAATGGTCTGGAACTTTGATCGGGCCAACATCGGCGAATGGCACGCGCGCATATTCCGCCTGCCCGCCCGCAAATCCACCCGTCAGGTGTGAGTAACCAAACATTCCTGAGGGAGCGTGGCCAAACATCTTCTCGGCCATCCACGCGTTAGGATTGGAGTTTTCACAAAGTGAAAACATCTGCTGCTGGCAGAAGTAGCAGTTGCCGCAGGAGATCGGAAAGGGCACGACCACTCGATCGCCAACTCTCAAGTTATGAACTTCTCGACCTACCTCGACGACTTCCCCCATGAATTCATGGCCGAGTATGTCGCCTCTCTGCATCGTGGGAATGAATCCGTTGTACATGTGCAGATCCGAACCGCAGATTGCCGTGGATGTGATCTTTACGATCGCATCTCGCTGGTTCAGGATCTGCGGATCCGGAACTTCTTCTACGTGAAGCATTGTTTTGCCGTACCAACAGTTGGCTTTCATCGCTGAGTCATCCTCCCTTCTGATTCCCCCTCTGATCCATAGTTCGTCATGGTTTGACTCGGCAGTGTGTCGGCGCTTTCGAGCTCACTCGCCGCTGCTGGACGTCCGGGCCTCTGTTCCATGTAGCCCGTGCCGAGCAGAGTTGCGTCGGAGACCACAACTTCACCGATTTCCATCACTTGTTTGAAACGACGGAGATCGTCGTCCAACTGTTGTTCCGGCTCTTCACCAAAGAGTTTTGCGACAGCCGCGCCGATCACGCCTGCAACGGGGTTGTACTGGAAGTTAACTTTTACGATTGTGCCTCGTCCGCCCGTCGCACGCTCGAAGCGAACAGCGCCCGCGTGATCGACGTCGGAGTTTTCCAGCGAACGCCAGGTTATGACTTCGCCGGGGACATCGGCGATGATAGTCGCATCCCATTCCACGTTCATGCCTGCGGGGCCTTTTGCTACCCAATGCGAACGGCCGTCTCCCAGGTCCGTGACTGACTCGAGATGGCGCATGAAGCGCGGCAAGTTTTGGAAGTTACGCCAGAAGCTGTAGACCTCGTCGGGCGGACGGTTGACCACGCACGTTCCTTTTGCCTGGATGCCCTGGTTACCGTTACTCAGTTGCATCGCGCAAATAACGTCGAGTGCCGTGACCGCAGCGACATTGATTGTTGCGAAGGTGATTTTTCCTCTGTGCGCGTCTGGAGCCGTGCAGGCAACGCTGAGACTCACGAGATCCAGGGCATCACCGACGACACGCGACCACACGGCTTCAGTCGGCTTCTCCTGCGAGAAGATTGCGATGCCCGAACCGAGTTCGCGCAGACCGTACAGTCGTATTAATCCTGTGTGCCGCTTTGAAACACCGGAGATATTTGCGATCGCACGAGGCGCAAGCAGTTCTGCGAGACCGAGTCCGACGCTGAACCAACCTAAACCTTTTGCCAATCGCTTTGCGCTCGTGGATGGCAAGCCCGGTCTCGCGCGCTCCACGCCGTAATTTGCTTCGCCGGAAGAGAATGTCGAACGTTGAAAATCGTTTTCTGAAGAGCTTCGCTCTCCGATCGTTCCCGTGTGTGACTTTGTAGACATGAATGTCCCCCTTGAGTTGATGTGCGAACTGATTTGTTTAAGTGAGATAAATACTCAAACTGCATGCCCTTAGGTTTGTACAAGAAGATCTCTCGCGCTTTGCGCCTCTGGGCGAGAAGTATTCTTTTCTGAACTTGTTCGTTTCGAAATTCTGATCACAGGAAAATGAAGGCGATAAATTGATTTTGAAATAATTCGATAGTTCACTAGCGAAATTATCTTCAGTGTCACGTACGAACAAGGGAGGGGATTCAATGGAAACACAAAAGAATATCAACGAGCCGAAAGCCGGTGCTCCAGGCGGTTCGAAGACAACTCGCGGCGGCCAGAAACAGTCCGGCGGCGCGAAACCCATAACTGCAAACCAGGGAGCGCCTAAGGGCGACGCACAAATTCACACCGGAACGGCCCAGGGCGGAACTCAAGGTGAAGGGGAAACTCAAGGGCAAGGCGAAACTGCCGGTAAGACGGGAGGAGGACAAGACCTTCTTCAGCAAGCCAAACAAACCAGCGGCGAAATCGTGAACCAGGTACAGCAACGTGCGGGCTCACAAATAACTCGTCAAAAAGAGACTGCGGCAAACGATCTATCAACTGTAGTTAATGCCGTTAGACGCTTTGGCGAGAGCCTCGCGGGAGAAGAGAGCGGACCGATTGCACGTTATGCGGCACAGTATGGCGACAAAGCGGCTAACAATCTCGAACGCTTGACCAACTACATACGCGAGCAGGATCCAAAACAACTGCTCGACGACGTGCAGAATTTTGGACGACGCCGGCCGGCATGGTTACTCGGTGGAGCGTTCTTACTGGGATTCGCCGGCGCGCGCTTGATCAAGAGTTCAATGGAGATGGGATCTCAGCAGCAGTTCCATTCCAACGCTATGACGCCAAGCATTCCGATACCGCCACCGTCACCCACTCATAACGCCCGTTAGCACTACAGGAGGTATTTGTGATGCAACGGATGAATGAAGATCGCTCGATGGACAACAACAAGCCACTTGGCGACCTGTTCAGCGATCTCGCAAGTGAGATGAGCAGTCTGGTCAGGCAAGAAGTGGCTTTGGCGTAAGTGGAAGTTACTCAAAAGGCGAAGTACGTCGGAAGAAACGTTGGTTATCTCGTTGTGGGAGGCGCCGTGGCCTACGCCGCGCTGCTGGCAGTAATCGCCGCGATCATCATGCTGTTGGATAAAGTGATGCCTAACTGGGGCGCCGCCTTATTGGTTGGAGTTTTAGTAGGCGGTATTAGCTGGTTGCTGATTGGCAAAGCACTGTCAGCGCTGCAACAAGCCGACATGACTCCGCGGCAGAC